>CANCKG010000078.1 GCA_947378515.1 Gammaproteobacteria bacterium
CAAGGTGCGGACTTGTTCGATTTGCACACCTCTTCCAAGTCTAAAACACTCCGACCTAAAGGCCGGAGACTTTCTTGCTCAATCGAAATTCACCCGTTCTTTTTCAATCACCAAGGGTCTTTTTTGAACATAGGTTTGTATCGAAGCAACATACTCGCCTAACACGCCCAAAAAAAATAATTGCACCGACGCAAAAAAGAAAATCCCTATCAAAATTGGCGCCATACCGAGCGCAAAACTATGCCAAAAACATAGCTTTAACACTAAAAAAATCACTGAAGTCAACAAACTTAGCGTACCCAAAACAAAACCTAATAACGCAGCAATCCGCATCGGCACTTTAGAGTAACTGGTGAGTCCCAGCATCGCCACGTCATACAAGGTATAAAAATTATTTTTCGTTTGACCGTGTAGCCGCTGCGGTTGATGATAAGGAATTTCACACACTTCAAAGCCAATCTCAGCAATCATGCCGCGAAAATAAGGATAAGGATCAGCAAATTGGCGCAAAATCGTGATCACTTGCTGATCATACAAGCCAAAACCGGTAAAATTTTTAATTTGCTTAATCGTCGTTAATTTAGCGAATACTTGATAACAACCACGCCTAAACATTGCCATCAAAGCATTTTCTGACGCCGATGGTTTGACGCCAACGACTATTTTATAACCTAAACGCCACTTTTCTAAAAACGCACCAATCAACGCCGGTGGATCTTGTAAATCGGCGACGATCGAAATCACTGCATCGCCCCGCGCTTGCAATAAGGCATGAAAGGGTGAGCGAATATGACCAAAATTACGGGTATTGACGATGATTTTCACCGCAGGATCGATAGCGGCTAATGCTTTTAAGCGTGAGACTGTTTGATCACTCGAAGCATTATCGATAAAAATATGTTCATAACAATATTCCGGCCATTTCGCAAATTCAGCGTTTACTTGAGCGTAGAGTTCCTCGACATTGTCTTGCTCATTAAAGCACGCGGTTACGACACTGATGAATTGCTGCACTATAAGCCTCGCTCATTGATCAATTTTTGTAAGACCCGATTTTTAGCATAAGCGCTATCGATCATATCAATGCTAACGGCTGCATCTACTTTGACATCGATCAATAACACTTCGCCGGTCATTAATTCGCGGCACGACAATTGACCCTTTTGCAAAGGGATCGCCGTATAAATATCGTTATGTAACGTCGCATGATCAAAACGATGACCTTTCGGCAAATCCCGTTTAGCATAAACCCCTCTCACCAAAGCATCTAAATAGTGTATTTCTTGTTTGCTGGGAATACGTTTTTGCGTGCCGGGTGAACCACACATTTCAATCGCTTTATGGAAGGCTTTAAACCATTCATCCACTTGTTCAGGTAAAGAACAATACGATGAAACCGGCACGCCTTCCATGTCAATATCAATGTGCCGTTCAAATGTGCGAGCCCCTTTCGCATAAGCCATCATGATCGATGAGCACCAATCATGGTATTCATGACTCGAAAAACCAATGGTATGACCGGGATAGCGGTTTTTAATAAAATCTATTTGATTTAATTCTAATTCACGATCTTCAGATGGATACTTCGACACACAATGGTTAATCGCTAAAGGAATATTACGCTTTTCAAAAAACGTAACAATATCATCCATATCTTTTAACGAAGAACCCCCGGTTGAGACGATGGTCGGTTTACGCGTAGCGGCGATACATTCGATCAATGGCCAATCGTTGATATCCGAACTGGCAATTTTGATGATCGGCAACGCCAATTTGACACACAATGCCACCGATTGTTCATCAAACGGCGTCGCCATCGGTAAACAACCATTGGCCACAATCGCTTTCACTAACGATTCATAAGCGGCAGCAGACAATTGACACTCGGTGATTTTTTTAATGTAGCGAATACCCTCATTGGCTTGAAAATCTTTATGAATAAAACTCGCCACATCACGAAATTGTAATTTTATGGCAGCATGGACATTATTAAAACGCACAATCCGCCCGAATTCTTCGATGATTTTACGGCCGCGCTCTACCTTACCCCAATGGTTATTAGCCAATTCCAACACAAATAAGTTGTCAAAAATATTTTTATGCATAACATAAGGATCTCTAGCCATCTTTAAGCACGTTGTAGCACTCGCTGCCATGCCGCATCCACTGCTTGCATTAATACAGCATCTCGAGCGAGTTTAACAAAACATGTCTCGCCTGGCGCTTTCATCAAGACAAAATACGTCACTTGCCCGAGAGTTTTTTTATCTTTTTGTAATAACGCCAAGCAATCCACCACCCGAATTTGCGCTAAATGGTCCATCACTGTGTCAGAAATCAAGTCATAACACAATTGGTTAAGCTTTTTTAAGTCTGCCGCACTCAATAAACCCTGTTGATGACTTAATTCATTGGCTATTGCCATGCCGATAACGACCGATTGGCCATGGGGAATTTGATAATGGCTTAATACTTCGAGCGCATGACCCAAGGTATGACCATAATTCAAACTACGCCGGTGATTGGTCTCAAATTCATCGTATTCCACAATGGTTTTTTTTACCCACAGTGCCGCCATAATTAAGTTTTGAAAAGCAGCCTCGGAAGAAACCTGGCCTTGATTAACGTGGCTTTGATAAAGTGCTAGAAAATCGCTCCCCCCGATAATGCATGCTTTTAAAATTTCACCCAGGCCAGAAATTATTGCCGCTTCTGGCAAGGTCTGTAAAAATGTCGGGCACAGCGTCACAGTATGCGGCGTCGAAAACAAAGCCACTTGATTTTTAGCGTCTTGAAAATTAAGTCCAGCCTTGCCGCCAAGACAACTGTCAGCCATCGATAGCAGGGTGGTAGGAAAATAATACCAAGGAATACCGCGTTTATAGATGGCACTCACAAAAGCACCGAGATCTTGGGTGATGCCTCCGCCGACGACAAATAACGCATCCCCTTTAGAAACTTCTTGTCGACACAAAAAGCTTAACACTTCGGTCACTTTGTCTAGGGTTTTAAAATTTTCTGCCGCGTGTACTTTAAAAATACGCTCCGAGGCAATGCTAAACACCGAACCGTATAAATCCCAGACATGCGCATCAATCAATAACACGTGATGCGCATTCTGAGCTAATTGATGATTAATACGCCATAAAGGTGCTTCTTCAGTCACGTGCCAAGTTAACGTATAAGGACATGGCACCGATTGGACACTAAAGCTTAAAGCGTTGAGTGATTTTTGAGGACAAGAAAACACTTGGCCATCAATGTTAAATGCTATCATTTGACGCCTACTTGATTCGCTTAAAATACTACGATCCATCTTCAGCCAACATGGGAATTAACATATTCTCAGCCAACTCGGCCCGACTTAAAAAAGGTGCCATGTCTTCCAAGGGTTTGCTGACCATTCGACCATCGGCCAAACGCTTAGAACTTAATTTTGGCGCAAACGCTTGATTGCGATCAATCGCTAATTCACACAATACCGGTCCAGCCAGCGCCAATGTGCTGGCAATGACCTCGTCTAACGCAGCATGCGTCTGGCACGCTAAATAATGCATGCCAAACGCTGCCGCCAATTGTTTGAAATCAGGAAAACTTAAGCCGCTCGCTGCATCTACACCGATGAGCGGTGCACCAAAAAAATTTTGCTGCGTTTGTCTGATCGACTGATAACCCTGATTATTGAATAAAAATATTTTTATCGGTAATCGATAATGCACGACGGTTGCTAATTCTTGCATATTCATCATCAAACTGCCATCGCCTTCTAAACAAATGATCGGTGCTTGATCGGCGCCAAAGCATGCCCCAATAGCTGCTGGCAAGCCATAACCCATTGATGCACTGCCGGAATTGGTAAATAAACGTTGGCCCATTTTTATCTGCAACGCTTGAAAAGCACAAATACACGCCGTGGCATTCGCCGTGACGATCACGGCATCCGCTGGCAAGGCAGCGCTTAATTTATCAATAAAACAATAAGGATTAACCGGCGCCGACACTTGATAATAATCGGCTACCACCACGGGGTATTTCACTTGACGCAATTTACACCAGGCTAACCACTGCGGTTTTTCAATAATGACGTGGTTTTCTAAAAAAGTTCGTGTTTGGCTAAAAAAATCTTTTAAATCCGCGTGAATGGGCAGATCAATCTTAAGTGTCGGCTTTTGTAATTCGAGCGCATCGATATCAAGCATGATTTTAAAGGCGGCGCGCGCGAAGCTTTGCCAATGATAGCTAATTTGGCGAATATTTAAGCGGCTGCCGAGAATCAATAACACATCGGCATTTTGCACCGCAAAATTACCCGCGCGATTGCCCACTGTCCCGGGCCGCCCAACATAGAGAGGATGATCTTCAGCTAACACATCATGGGCATTAAAGGCTGTCACTACCGGAACGCGCAAATACTTAAGGCATTCCAAAAAAAGCGCGTGCCCACCCGATAATCGCACCCCAGTTCCGACCATGACTACCGGCCGTTCGGCGTGCTGAATGATTTGGATGATCTTTGCCACTGTTTCAAGCTCAAGCAGCGGAATCGTCTCGGCTATGTCCCTGCTGTGAAACGTGTTTAATTGCGTTAACTCTATCATCGCTCCTTGGACATTCATCGGAATATCAAGCCAGACTGGCCCTGGCCTGCCATGCTGACAAAGATACAGTGCTTTTTGCAAATGGTATTGAATGCTTAATGGATCGGTCACGCTCACAGCATATTTCGTAATGCCTTTGACCATGCGAATAATATCGCACTCTTGATCACCCATCTGGCGAATATCTGGTAAACCACAGCCGGTAATGGTCGTGTCAACACGTACTTGACCGGAAATTATCACCATCGGGATCGAATCTGTCCAGGCACCAAACACCCCATTTAAGGTATTAATACCACCGGGGCCTGTCGTCACATTGACAATCGCCGGTAAATTCGTTAGCCGGCTATACGCTTCTGCCGCCATGGCGGACGCTTGTTCATGATGATTAAACACTACGTTAAAATCGGGATGACGACCAAAGGCATCATTTAAATGCATCGCACCACCACCAGTTAACATGAAGACA
>CANCKG010000079.1 GCA_947378515.1 Gammaproteobacteria bacterium
ACACCCGAGCGTAAAGATACTCGGGCGCTAGAGGTTGCCAGGTAATTCGATTGTTATAGTGTTTAAATAAGTCGATCTGAGGCCTGATAATGAAAGCATTTTGAGTATTACTAAGAAAAATAATCTGGTGTTGTGGTGTTAAAGAATAATAGGTTCCGTTTAGAAAGAGCGATGGTGTGTCATTTAATACATCTGCTAATAGCGAAAAATTAACTGTACTGTGTTGAATGTCATCGATTATCAATAGTTTTCGATCTGAAGAGCTATCGCTGGCCCAGTGTGCTAATTGCGCTATATCGTGATAGATAGCACAAGGATTAAATTGCTTTTGCAACATGGTTAACGTCTGGTTGTTTGTAAAAAACTGAGTTTTACCGGAATCTGACGGCCCTTCGATAACGACGTAAGGGGTGTTGGGATGCTGATCTAAAGCCGTTTTTATGGTTGCTAGCCGTGAATATTCAAAGTCTGTGGCGCTCTTATGTTGAGTGCTACCCAGATGTTCAGGTAGATTTAACGAAGGGCGCAAAATGCGAGGGGTTTCGATGATCGATTGACGTTGGTGGTGAGGAACGAAGCTTAAGTGAGTGTCAAGGTTAGTAATACAAATTAACTGGCCCGTAAAGATCAGTCTTTCTTGACCTAAAAAATAACTGGCGGTTGGTAAAAAGAAAGCGCTTAAAAAGTGCCCGTGTTGTTTTGAAAAAACACCTTGTAAAATGACGGTCTGGCCTTCTGTTAAAGCGCGCCAACAATCGTGTTCAAGCCGGTTTACCTGGATGCCTTGTGGTGTTAGCCGAACATCGTTAATCGATTGAAACCAGTCGTTTGTTGTGCGATCAGTAATCGTGATAATTAAAGCCTTGGGTAAAGTGGTTGTTTTTAGTATGTTTGCAGTAGCCACCGGATCAGAACTGACAATCAGTTGGGCTTGCGATGGCAGTGCAGACTCAAGTAATGTCGTTGTTGCTTGAATCGTTACTACTGCTTGCAAGGCTTCAGGTAAGCTTAGATTAGCGGCCAGATGAAATGTTACCTTAAGGTGTAAGTAAGCAATGCGATCAATTAATTGTAACCATTGATCAAGATTGAGTGCATGACTTACCAAAAAGTGGATTGGCTCGCCTGAGACTAGCCAGCCATCGGTCATTAATAAGACGCCATCTTGCTCGCGGTTACTTTGAAAGCACGTGCTAAAGTAATAAGGGTTTAACGGGTAAGCTAAAGCGGGCGCCGCTTCAAGCGTCCATTCAGTGTTGGCTATGCGTTGCGTAAGATTGCCATAACCTTGTTGTTGTGTTAACTGCAAATGATTCGGAAAACGAAAGTGTTGTTCAAATACTATTAGTGTTTTGGTGCGCTGGAAATTTTGCCAGAAAAGTTGAAAACTCGGCACATGCCATGGTGCATTACTAAAGCAAATAGTCGTTTCACCTTGGTGCATAGCTTGCAGCAAAGCTCCATGGTGAAAGCTTAAGCCTAATGATCCTAAGCTCAAGGATCCCAATACCATACGTTCCCAATCGACACAATTATATAGTTCGACGACGTAGGTAGTATCACTTTGTTGTATGGGGTAGTGTAGCGCCACCGTTTTCTGCAAATCATCGGTGCGGCAAGGGTTGGGGAGACAGTCGGGATGTCGAGAACGAAAAGCGGTATCCTGACTTTGGGCGAGCGTACATAAACTCAAAATTTTTACCTTAGCCGGAATGAGAACATCATGTAAACGGCGTGTTGTATCGAGCAACGAATTGTACTGAGTAATTTGCGTTGAGGTAAATTGACTCCAATCGATTAGCACATAAATGACCGAATACTTATCGTGAGGGGCACTTAGCGTAGCTAGAAAATCGTTATGGGTGGTTGGGTGGTTATTAACCAAGGCATTATCATTAAGGTTAGTTAAGGTGAGTCGCTGGGTTGCTAATGTGAGCGCTTGTGGATTATTGATCGACAAGATCAGCATGTCAGCACGTGTAGCTAAAGAATGGTGAAAAATTGCCTGAAACGCTAAGCTATCGGTAGGCTCTGCAAAGGGCAATAGTATTTGTGGCGCCGTTGATGCGAGTAAAGCTTGGATATAAGCTTCAGGTGTCTGGTTGATGATAATCGGGATCTTGGGAGTCGATTCTGCCCCTAATGTGGTTAAGCCATTTTCCCACGGGTTACTGATCGCTTCATCACAAGGATTACCACCTAAATCTTGTTGGTGCCACGACTCGCCGCCATCATTGGATAATTCGATATAACTATGCAAAGAATTGTTCAGTAAGCGAAGTTTAATGGTTGTCGCACATTGACTGACGGCGCTTTCTTGAGAAAAAGCCGCGCTTCGAAAGCGACAAGCGCCACCGATGCCATTGACGCCGACACTGGCTAAAATTTCAGTGGCCGTTGTTCCCGGTAATGAACCTGATTCAAAAGCTTGGTATCGGGCAATTAACGGTTCAAGCTCAGGAATACTAATAGGAGTTAATGTGTTAACGCCGATGCCAAAAATAACCGTTAACGCCATCGGTGCATTCGCTTGAAGTGCGTACTGATCGGTTTCAGGGCAATAGTAAAGTTCTAAATCCGCACAGGCCGGTTCTGTTCGTAAAAATATTAATTGCTCTTTCGCTTGAATAGAGGGTAGAAAATGCTTTTCATTGGCGTTTGTAAAAAGTAATGCTATTTTTCCTTGGTAATACGCGCTGTCTTGGCAAAAATGGCTATCATCACCGTGGGTTTGTGGTAGTTGCCGTACGTTGTAGCTGAGCATTGGTTGAATAAAATAGAGGTCATCGTTTTCAATGACGCATTTTTCATAAATGTTCAAACGGTAGTGCATCGGTAATATGCTGGGTGCTTGTGGTGACCATTGTTTAAAATACGATTTTGCGGTTAATATTCCCCCGTTTGACGCTGTGTTTAAACTCAGGCCTTGTCGCTGTGGATCTGTTATTGTAAGCTGATCATTGGCTGTTTCGGCTGACTGTATGTCAGTTTGCATATTTTGTAAACACGTCTGTATATTTTGCTGGCATTGTAAGCGATTTAACTCAGTTAATTGTGGTGCATGCACTAATATATGTTGGCGAGCCAGAGGATAAATATTAGCTAAAGGCGAAATGTAGAAGTTTGTTAGTTCTGTAAGCTTAAGACCTTGATAGATGAACGGACCGTCAACATCGATATTGTCAATATCAAGTGATACTAATCCGCTCGCTGCTTCTAATATGTGTTTCAGGTTCGTGCCAGTGATTACAAGTTCAGAAAGTAATTTAAGGTGGGTTAATTGTGCTAGCGAATCTGCTGTTAAATTAACCTGTCCCGTAAAATGCCCACCTAAAATAAATTCACGCAGATTAGGGGCTATTGCTAGAAAAGTTGTCAACAATGCTTCTGAGAGTGGATCAAGAAAGCTTAATGTCGATAATTGATTAAGATGACAATGCGCCGATTCCAGTAGGTTATTTAATAACTCATTGATAAAAGCGTTTTCTTCTAGGTTTAATTGTTGCAAATTGGGGCAGCAGCAGAGTAATTGAACGAAACTCTCTTCGTCCATATCTAAACCGCTTAATGTTAACTGCGTAAGCGTGAGTAAGGGCGTAGTACTAAAATCAATGTTGGTAAATTCTTGGCAAGTATCGAGTACGAGGCTTTCTAGTTGCGTGCTGTGTGCTAATAAAGTCAATAAGCTTATATCCCTAAATTTAATAGACGTTAAGGCTAGCTTTTTTAAAGCTTTTAAGGGGGGTATCGCATAGTTTGCTAATTGCTCATCGTCGATCTCTTCGCAGTGATCCATGCTCAATGTTTCCAGTAATGGCATCGCTTGCAGTAGCTGAATCAAATCATCAGCTGTGATCTTAAGATTTATTAAGTGTAATTGTTTGATATGGGTTAGCGGGAGATCGGTGAAGTGATGTAAATTAACACACGAGGATAATTTAAGTGTTTCTAATTGTGATGCTATCTCGAGGAGTTGCTGGAAATCGCTCGCATTAATGCTGGTTTCGTAGAGATTCAAGTTTTTTAAATGTCGTAAATTAGCGTGCACCAAAAGGCTGGTTTCACCATAGTAACAATATTTCAGTTTAAGCTCAGTTAAACTGCTGGTAGTGATGAGGCGGCTGATAGGTTCAAGCTTGCTTGAAGCTGAACTCATGTGTTCTAAGTTGCCTGATAATCGTGAGGCGTTTGTTAAGCGCATTAAATCGACTGTTTTTAAGTGATTTAAGTTAGCGCCACTGGAATAAGCCGCCATTAAGAGAGGATTTTCACAAGTTAAAGATTCAAGCAAGGGGCTGTTGGCTACTAAATGACCCAATAGTGTGAAAATATTGAGGGAATCGATAACCACAATACGTTTTAATTTAGAGAAATTCTGAGTAAAGGGTAGGTGCGAATCAGCTACTATGGATGTAGATGCTGCAAGACTAAGTTGTTCACGGGTGCAGTTCTTTAGGTGAAAACTTTCTAATGCTGGTGCGGCGTTCAGTAATTGAGTTAATCGCGTTAAGTTGGGTATGCTTGATTTAATGAGGGTTAATGTTTTTAACTGCGCGAGTGTTTGCGGTTGAAGCATTAACGCACTTTCAATGGTGCCACTGATGCATATATCTTCTAGCGCCACTAACTGGTTCCATCCGGCTATCGTACTTGTCGTGTCAACGGGCATTTCGGTGATATTAAAAAATAAGCCTTGAATACGTTGCTGTAACAGCGGTTCTTGATTTAAGCGTTCGTAACAGCGGATAGAATTAAGTTTAACTTGAAAAAAGGTCGAGGTTAAATGCGTGCATAGCATTTGCCAATCGTCAAAATCGGTATTATCGTTGAGCGTTACGCTGACACTTTGACGCGGTTGATCAAGGTGTGTGTATTTCGGTCTAAGCGAACACTGATTTCGGTTTGAAGTCGAACGGTGATTTCGGTTTTGCCCGAACACTGATTTCGGTTTTACTCGAACGGTTTCACACATTCAAAAGGATTATTTCTTACTTTTCATTTTCTGGCAAATACTTT
>CANCKG010000080.1 GCA_947378515.1 Gammaproteobacteria bacterium
AGTAGAAACAACTTCGGCGTTGGTTAGTCAATCAGAAATCCCGCGTCATTTGCCGTCATTTGAGGCGGGAGTACGTAATGCCTTGCGTCGCAAACCACGGGCTATTTTAGTGGGAGAGGCGCGTGATAAAGATACGATTTCAGCTGTCATTGAAGCGGCGGTAACCGGTCATCCTGTCTATACGACCTTGCATACCAATGGCGTGGCTGAAACGATTCGACGGTTGGTTATGTCATTTCCACTAGAAGAGCGTAATGGTCGAACGATCGATATTATCGAGACGATCCGGGTTGCTATCTGGCAGATTTTAGTGCCGAGTTTGGATGGTAAGCGGGTAGCTTTACGCGAATATTTAATTTTTGATGAACGGGTACGAGATGCTTTATTAGATACTCCGCCTGAAATGGTTACGGCAAAAGTGCGCTCATTGTTAAAAACTTATGGTCAACGGATGGATATTGATGCCAAGCTAAAATTTGATCAAGGATTGATCGCCGAGCGCGAATACAAAGTGATTATGCATATGGTGCGTAACTATGACCGAGATGCCGAAATAAGCATGCCATAATCTAAAAAAAAGCGTGATTTTACCGTAGGGGTAGGGCTTGCTCTACCTATCGAAATCGCGAGTGTTGGTGGTGCCATCGAGAGGGTTTGTGGTACCACAAGTGATCATTAAATCACCTGGCAGTCAATTAACTGTAAACCCAATTATTAACAATTATCAGAGTATATTTTTTATGCGGACGTTTTATTGTGGGCAAATAACCGAACAACAATTAACCCAAACCGTGGAACTGTGTGGTTGGGTGCATCGCCGTCGTGACCATGGTGGAGTGATTTTTGTCGATTTACGTGATCGTACTGGCTTAGTGCAAATTGTTTTTAATCCTGAGCAAGCAGCCATGTTTGCGCTTGCTTCGGAATTGCGTCATGAATTTGTCATTGGTGTCAAAGGTGTGGTGCGCCTGCGACCCGATGGTACGCAAAACATGAATTTAGCCACGGGTTTGCTTGAAGTTGTTGCAACGAATTTACAATTATTTAACCGTAGTGAATCATTACCCTTTCAAATTGCTGAACATAGCACTGTATCGAGTGAAGAAGTGCGTTTGAAATACCGGTATCTGGATCTTCGACGACCCGAAGTGTATCAACGTTTTGCTTTTCGTTCCAAAGTCACGCAAGTGATGCGGCGTTATTTTGATGATGCAGATTTTATGGATGTCGAAACACCGATGTTGACTAAAGCCACGCCTGAAGGGGCCCGTGATTATTTAGTGCCCAGTCGCGTTCATCCTGGTGAATTTTATGCGCTACCGCAATCGCCACAATTGTTTAAACAATTATTGATGATGGGCGGTTTTGATCGTTATTACCAAATCGTCAAATGCTTTCGTGATGAAGATTTGCGGGCCGATCGGCAACCTGAATTCACTCAATTAGATGTGGAAATGTCGTTTCAAAATGAAGCTCAAATTCAAGCGGTCTTAGAAACATTGATTAAACAATTATTTCGTGAGTTATTAGCTGTTGAATTGCCAGCAATCTTGCCACAATTGACGTATGCGGAAGCGATGCGCCGTTTTGGTAGTGATAAACCCGATTTGCGGATCCCGCTGGAATTGGTCGATGTCGCTGATTTATTGCGAACCGTCGAATTTAAAGTATTTGCGAGTCCTGCCAATGATCCAAATTGTCGCGTTGCGGCTTTACGCGTTCCTAAGGGCAGTGACTTATCGCGTAAACAAATCGATGACTATACCCAGTATGTCAGTATTTTTGGTGCCAAGGGCTTAGCCTATATCAAAGTCAATGAGTTGGGCGCAGGCATGGCAGGCTTACAATCGCCAATTGTAAAGTTTTTACCGCAAGACGTTATTCAAGCCATTTTGCAACGCGTTAAAGCAGAAAATGGTGATGTGATTTTCTTTGGTGCCGATAGCGCGAAAGTCGTCAACGATGCCTTAGGCGCTTTGCGGATTAAAATCGGTCATGATTTGCAGTTGTTGACCGGTGAATGGGCTGCTCTGTGGGTGATCGATTTTCCGATGTTTGATTTTGATGCCGTCAATCAGCGTTGGACCGCGTTACATCATCCCTTTACCGCACCGGCTGTCGAAGATATTGCCGCGTTGAATGCCAATCCGGGAACTTGTATTTCACGAGCGTATGATTTTGTGTTAAATGGTGTCGAAGTCGGTGGTGGGTCGATCCGAATTCATGATGCTCAGTTACAAAGTGCGGTGTTTGCCTTATTGGGCATCAGTGAATCGGACGCTAATGCCAAATTTGGCTTTTTATTGGCTGCGTTGAAATTAGGCTGTCCACCGCACGGCGGTTTTGCGCTTGGCTTAGACCGCTTAGTAATGTTAATGACCGGCGCCAGTTCGATTCGCGAAGTCATTGCATTCCCCAAAACCCAATCGGCCAGTTGTCCTTTGACCAGCGCGCCTTCGATGGTCGATGCGGCGCAATTGCGTGAATTAGCCATTAGCGTGAAAACGAAAATGGTTGCTAAGGAGACGAATCATGGATAAAGCATTGTTAGCAATTTTAGTGTGTCCTGTCTGCAAAGGGGCTTTGCATTATGACGATGCTGCTCAAGAATTGATTTGCAAAGTCGAAGGCTTAGCGTATCCCATTCGCGATGACATCCCGGTGATGCTCGCCGAAGAAGCACGAGTCATGACGCTCAACGAAGTTGAGGCATTAAAATAATGAAATCGTGGACCGTTAATCCAACGGTCCTGTTTCTTCACTTAAGATATCAATGTATTTCTGATAAACATACACTTTATTGCGTGTTTTACCAGTTGTTTCTTTGACGACACCCAGTTCTACTAAATGGTGCAATGCCTTATTCGTTGTTGGTAAAGTAATTTTTTCGTATCCATTCAGCACCTACGCGCGGGGAACCCGCGCTAATGCAGGTTAAGGGGGAGAATCGCGGTTCTCCCCCTTAAAATCCCCCATCGCGTAAGGAGCCACTAGCAAGCTTCTACGTAAAATGTAGTAAATGTGCTGAATAGATACAAAAATCTTAGCTTATTGCACTATTCAGCACTTAATCAAAACAGCTCTAGTATTAGCGGTCTTAAGCTTGTGCCTCTGCGCGATCAACGGTGGTTTTATATGGTTAAGCTTATGGCGTTTTATGGCAGGGGTAACTGGTGCGATATTGATCGTCCTTACGCCAGCGGCGACCTTAAAGCAGGTTCCTGCCCATTACAAAGGACGGGCAGCAGGAATTCTTTTCACCGGGATCGGCTTAGGTATTATCGCCTCTGGCCTCATTTTTCCGCTCTTTGCTAAGCACTCGATCGCGTCTTCCTGGTTAATCGCAGCGTTAATAGCCTTCTTACTCAGTTGCTTCGTTTGGCCCACGTTTAACACAACTTTAGCCATCACTGCCTTAATCGATCCTACACCTGCACCCGCAGTTAGGTTACCAAAAATCAACATAACGCTCACCCTCATGTCGGTGGCGTATCTTTTGTATGGTATCGGGATGGTGCCACACACCCTCTACTTAGTCAGCTATATGCAAAGCACCTACCACCTTAGTCTGGCAACCAGCGGTTTATTTTGGGCTTTATTTGGTCTTGGCGCTACCACTGGACCCATTTGTACAGGCTTAGTAGCCGATAAAATAGGCACGCATAAAAGTTTAGCCCTGTGCTTTGCACTCGCGACAGTGCTACTATTTATTACCTTATTTACGCCATCGTTAACGCTATGCCTATTTACCACGTTTCTCATGGGTATGCTATTTCCGGCTATTCCAAGCTTACTATCCTCGAGAATTTTAGAATTAACCCCCCTCAAAGACCACCCCCTTTTTTTGGGCCGCAGTGCGCTATACTGCGCTATCAGCCAAGCCATTGCCGCTTATTTGATGGCTTACCTGTTGCCATTTGCCAATGCTTATTTCTACTGCTTTTTAATCGCCAGCGGGGCTTTTTTACTCGGTTCATTAACGATTTATTGTAGTGGCATCAAGCTTAGTTAAGAAAGTCTTCCGTGAAGTAGGTGAACGATCATGTTAGACACCGACTTTGACATTCAAAAATTGAGCTAATCGAGCATTTTGTACGTTATCAAAATAATCAGGCCGATCAGTAAAATACGGCAGTGTGACTTGATAAATACGTCGATTAATCGGGGTATTTAATTCCGGATGATGCTTGATAATCACTTGCCAATGGGTATCGGGGTGGGCTTTAAGTTGAAGGATAGCTTCGCTAATTGCGGCCATAAAGGCTTTTGAGGTGGGTGCTTGAACAGCGATTTTTTTAGCCACGAAAATCAATTCAGCATACGGCGGCACGCCATTTTGTTCAGGATAAAACACTGTTACGGGAAAATGCTGTTGCTGTAATTCGACTAATTCAACATTACGCATGGCCCCACTGATCGCCGCGACCCGATGGGCTAACAAAGCCGGATTCAAATTATAATGGACATTCAATAATTGTACCGAATCAAGCGGCATGTGATGATAGGCTAGCATTGCGTTTATCATTAAACTATCGACCACCCCACTACTGTACCCAATAGTTTTATGATTTAAATCGCTAAATTTCTGGATATCTTGCGATTTATCGGCAATGACGCAAGCTAAGGGTTGATCGATCAAAGTACCAATCCACGCTACGGGTAAACCACGCGCTTGCATCAATAACCAACTGGGTTGATAACTAAGCGCAATATCGACCTTAGCCACGGCAACCATTTTTAAAGGATCACTGGCATCAGAGGGATTGATCAAGGTCACGTTTAAACCGTGCTTGGCAAAGATACCCGTATCAAGGGCTAAGAACAGCGGCGCTTGATTAGGATTTGGCAACCAATCGAGCATCACGGTGATGGGCGTCAAAGCATGCACCGTGATACTCAACGATAAAACGATACAACCGAATAATCCATTTTTTAACATAACCATAATAAAGCTAACTCATTTGTGTGAATCAACCGCAAGGGCGAATCATTTTATCATACGCCAA
>CANCKG010000081.1 GCA_947378515.1 Gammaproteobacteria bacterium
AATTCATGTGATGACGCTGAAGCGAGCTCAACTACCCCTCCTGTGGCTGTCAACGCGTAAGCCTCCACTTCGCACTAAAATGAAAAAAATGCCAATAACTTGCCATAAGTGTTGGCATTTTTTGCTTCTATACCGCTCGCCATTCAAGATGCGAGATTTGTGATTTAACGTGTGCCTATGGCGAGCGGTATAGCTCTATTTTAGTTATATACCCATCGCACCTTGAGATGCGATGAGTATATAAAGCCTGTTAAGCTTCTGTTAATGCTGTAAGTTTTATAATAAATTTAACGATATATATTCCCGTCCTTATTCAGAGAGTTAAACCCATGCCTATTGCAGAAAAAATAGAGCGTTATGCTGATACATTGCAAAGCTTTACTAAAAATAGCGATAAAGTGGCTTATGCCAGAGCGTTGATTAACGACGTCAATGCGGCCATAGCCAGCAACGACGTGTCAGCAATGGATTTGCCCGCGTTTAAGGCTCAAGTGATAAGCGATATTCAAGAGTTAACTGGCTTGACTCACCAATATCACGCCGAGACGCGCCGAGTGACCACAGTACTCAATGCCGATGAATTGCAAATATTAGCCGTGGGTTGTACAGGTAAAGAGCCAGAACTTCAGGCACGCTTTCCAAGCGTATTTAACTCTTGGAATGCACGAGCAAAAGTCGCCAAAGGCATGGAATTAGCAGCTAATGACGCTCTTGATGATTCGACAAAAAAAGTTGCTACTTTAACGCTGCTGCTGGGTGATCAAGGTTATAGTTTGCCTGTAGATGTTAATGATGCAGTGTTTACGCCCTATGCGGACCAGGAAAATGTTTTTTGCGTTACGGGGAATCATGAATTGGATTGTGAAGGTCATGGTACGACAGTTAAAAAAGCCATGGCTTATCGTGCGGCGTATGTCAGTGGTATTCAAGAAAAATCACTTGAAACTGCACAATTTTACATGCCAGGCCCGTATTATTCTCAAATTATTCAGCATGCAACTACTCGCGTTTATCACGCTTTTCTTGTCTATGTGGATACCAGTTTGTTAGCTATTGATACCGATCAACAAACGTGGTTACATGGTGTTTGTGTAGAGTTTGATCGCTTAGATCCAATAAAAAAAATACCGCGTTTTTTTGTGGGTCATCATGGTTTATACGAAAGCATTGATAAACGCGGGATCCAAGATAAAGAGGGTAAAAAATATGCTAATCCTGACGCTCATAGCGGTAATCATCATCAATTATTGGCAGCGACGTTAACGCGATTAACTATTAACATGCAGGATTATCTGTTGTTGGCAGCGCATATTCATCAAACAGCGATTCATGTAGCTAATGATTTTAGCAGTGAGTTAAATGTTGCCTTGGTGCAAGTAATGGCCGGTGGCGGTGGTAGTTATAGTAATACCGGTGATTCTAAAATTATCCCTCAAGGTTTAGTGTTTAATGAAAATGGTTTTGGCTATGTTAAAACGCAAGTGCCAGCTTCTGCTTCTGAGCAAAAAATAACGATTAGTTATCACAATTGTGATGAAGTGAATTTATCACAAGCGGTTACGACGACTCAAATGGTTACGATGAATTATACGTTAGAAGTGGATTATAGAAATAAAACCGTTGATTTACCGCTGGGGGTCATTTTATCGAAAAGCCTTTTAAAAAATCAACAATCAACAATCGATTTTTTGTGCACTGTGGTGACCTTAGATAAGCCGCAATTATTGCTATGGCAGTTGTTAGCAGAGTGCCAACAAGAATTAGCCTATTATAAAAAAACGATCGATGCACAAGGCTTAAGAGAGAATAGTTTTACGCAATTATTAACTTGTATCAATTTAACAGAAGCGGCTTCAGCAGTAACGTTGCTCACTTTACAAGTCGCGGTTCAAGCGTGTTTAACGCAGATAGTCAAAGAATATTATATCGAAGGCGATAATCAAGCACATTTTTTAAAAAAAGATCCTTTTAAGCGATCTGCACTGTCTGTGCAGCACATGCCAGAGCCTTGGGAAGTGTTGTATAGCATGCTGCTTACTTACAAAAACTTTTTAGCACAATGGCAAGTTTGTTTGGCAAAAAGTTTTAATAAAGCACAAGTATTAAGTGTATTGCAAGCGATCTATGTTGCACCGCGTCACAAAGAACCCACGACTGAAGTCGCTCGGTTCACAGAAAGGAACGCAGATCGTTTGCATGATGATTATGATCCGAATGTACTTTTGGTACAAAATCACCCACTTGAAGTAGCCAATGAAACATCCATTTCAGCGACACAAATGGCGGCGTTTGTCTCTGTTGCTGAAATCCGTCAACGTTATAATGGTGGTGATTTTAGTTTATCACCTACAGCAAAAGCATTTTTTGCACAGCAATTGCGGGCGTTGTTGAGCGATTCTACTTTATTAACTCAAGTGATGAAAGACGCCTGTTATCAGTATATAAATAGCGGTTGGACAGCCTCTCAAGGCTATGTGAATGCTAAAAAAAGTGCATTAGTACTATTGCCATTTATCGCGCAACCACAAGAACAATTGACTCTGATGCTCGAAGCGTTATTAGCGACGGAGCATTCGCCTGAAGCACTGTTACTGACACTCTTTCATGGCATTAGCGCTCAAAATCCAGCGGTAGATTTCCGAGCAACCGTACTCGATACTTTAGCCACCTTTATCAATGTGGCGTTAGAGCAGCAAGTGACAGCAGGGTATCGATTTTCACTCAACAGTCCACCAGACACACTGCTTCCTCATACGATCTACCTTTATGTGAATCTGAATGTCTGTGTGGATGACTCGTCACAAGCTGAAGCCGCGTTATGTTATCAATTGCTTAATGAAAGCGGTGCGTTATGTGTGGGAAAATTAAAAGGTGGCTGTTTGTTGACGCCAGGGATATATGCTGTTCACGATAGGCTAAAGGCAGGAACCCCGTCACAAGCTTTGAGTTTTGCCGAAGCGCACGCAGTTTTCAAGTTAATCGTTGCTAATGGTCACGTTCCGCATGTAAGTGCTCAAATGGTAGATCTCATTAAGCTCTTACGTACGCAGAAGACGAATTTATATTCGGGTTGTGGTGAAGAGGCTGATCAAGGTCGCCAACAAGAATGCATGAAAAAAATCCTTGTTGAGTTTTTTGAGCAAAATAAATTAACCCCGCTGTATCAAACGTATTTAACGCCGGAATTTTACGCGACTTTATGGACTAATAACCATTGGCGCCAACAGTTATTAATAACCTTAGTGCCTAGTATAGACCCTGTATTGTTGCAATTTTTGGCTGTGTTATGGCAGCAAGAACCTAGCACTTCATGGCTTGAACAAGCACAAGGCATGTTTACAGCGCCAACGGAAACATTGGCGCAGCAGTTAGCCAATTGTGTGATCCAAGCGTCGACTAGTGGAGAATTTTTAATATTGACAGCAGATCAAAAGTTTGCTTCGTTACAAACAGTGATAACTTTTATCGCAGATGCATTTGAAATCTGTAAAGCGCAATTATATGCCGCATTCTCTCAAGGTTGGTTACCGCACTTGGCAAGAGCGATTGGCGCTGCTAAAGTCGCCGCTGGTGATTTAAGCGAGCGACCCACCGTCATTTTCAGTCCATTGGAAGGGCACGCAAGAGGTGTAAGTAGCATGATAAATAATGATAACTTGTTAGCAGCAGGGGCTGCGGGTAATGGTCTTAATGATCATCTTAAGACTAATTTAATTGCGAAAAAATAAAGCTTAAGCTTTGCTTAAGCTTTGAGGCGTAGAGTGAGAAGTAAGCCTATTTATACGGTATGGACAATTTATTTCATCAACTGAGGTTAGGGATCACCATGGTAAATAAAACATTATCACCGTTGTTCATTGCAATGATGAGTGGGGTTGCTTTATTTGCGACTTCTGAAGCCACTGCGAGTTTTAGTTTTACCAATAATTCACCTTATTATCTGTATGACGTGAATAAAGACGCCGGTTGCCCGGGTACCGATTACACGAAACCGATTAAGCCGGGGGATAGTGTGACATCTAGTGCCGATTGGTGTGGTTTTGATGCGTGCACCAGCGGTGGTAACCCGGCGGGCCCAGGTTTTAGTTCCAGCGGCTGTTTAGAAGCCAGCGTTAATGGTGGAGCCCCCAATACGCAGGGTGGCTATGCGATGTGGTTTTCGTTGAGTAAAACCGCGGGTTGTACGCCAGGAGTCGGAAGTTCTTATGGGTGTGCGTTAAATGGCACCAATTTCAGCCTCAACTTTAGTCCAATCACCCAACTGTATTCACACGATGATGCTGCCAACGGCGCCAAAGCGGGGGACGTGGTAAAGGTAAATGATGTCGCGACCAATGGCAGTTGGCTCTATGGTGGCATTAATATCTCCGGTCTCGAATATGATGGTACGTATGGCGATGCGCTGTATCAAAAGTCGGATTTGCCCGAAGTACAATATTTTATCGATCAGCGGATGAATACGGTGCGGTTACCGATTCGGTGGGAATTTGTCTTGAGTGATAGCAGCACGCAATTGGCCGAAAGTCATAATCCTTCGAGTCCGGTGTTAAATACCGAGTATATGACAGCGGTTCATGATACCGTCGCAAAATTCTTAAAAGGCAGTGGTAATACTGGCAAAGGTATGAAAGTCATTGTCGATCTGCACAATTACATGCGTTTTTGTAATACGGGTGCGACCGAAGGGCAGAGCAATGAACCAACCAATCCCAGTAAGGCGTGTCGGATAGTGACGCCTGATGAAATGGCTTATATTTGGGGGACATTAGCCACGCAATTTAGCGATTTATTGCAACAATACCCTGATCAATTAGCCTTTGGTTTGATGAATGAACCGAATTCAGATAGTGTGAATCCCTTAACAACACAGCAAGTGTTCGATAATGAAGTAGCCGCTTATCAGGCGATTCGGGCTTATCAAGCAGCACATAATCTTCAGAAAAACTTAGTTATTTTCAGCGGTAACAATTGGGATCCTTTGCACGGCTGGACGGCAGATAATG
>CANCKG010000082.1 GCA_947378515.1 Gammaproteobacteria bacterium
GGATTTGAAACCTGGAGGTGGTACGATTCAAGGGCCAATGCTCGAAGTGAATCACGACAGTTTGATGTATTTATCGGCAGCGGATCATCGAGCAATTGCGGTTTACTTGAAAAGTTTACAATTCAAGCCTGCGGTCGTTGCGCACGAAGCCATTAACGCACAAACGGGTGAAAAAATTTACAATAAATATTGCACAGGCTGTCATGCCAATGGCGGCGGCGGAGCACCTATCGTGGGCGATAAAGCAGATTGGCAGTGGCGTATGCAAGGTGGTTTTAGTAAAGTCTTAAACTCAGCATTAAATGGCTTGGGTGGTATGCCAAAAATGGGTAATTGTTTAACCTGTAGCTCTGCTGAAATTCAAGCGACGGTGCAATACATGGTTGATACCAGTTTAAACAGCACTGACACTAAAAAACCGGCCGATTACTATACCATTCCAGAATTATCGATGGCGCAAGGCAAGGTAGTGTATAGCCAACATTGTGCCGCGTGTCATCAACAAGGCTTGAATCATGCGCCTAAACTCGGCGATTTCAGTGCTTGGCAACCGCTGTTACACAATGATTTCGACAATATTTTAACCGTAGTGCTAAAAGGTAAAGGCTATGAAGGGAATCATACTCATCCCATTAATGGTGCTTGCCCGACGTGTACGACACCCGAAATTATTGCTGCAACTAAATATTTAGCGCAAGCCAGTTCTGCTGGTAAAGCCGATTATTCGCTGTGGTAATCCATATTGACTTTACTTCCTTGTTTGAAGAAAAAATCGGCAAGAAAGTCTCCGACTGATGGGTCGGAGTGACAGATTTGCCAGTGCTAAGTACCGCTTGCAAATCTGCACCATGTGAAACCTTAGGCGTAGGCCAAGGTGCTGTGCTCCCACCGCCCTTAACAGCGGGGTTTTAAACCAGCTAAGGAATTATGATGACGTTGTTGAAAAAAATAGCCGCACGATTAATGGTTTTTGTGAGTTTACTTTTGGTGAGTTGGCACGCCTGTGCCGATTATCAATTGAATATGACCCCTGGTGTGACATCGGTCAGTCATGATGTGTATTTACTGCATATGACCGCTTTTTATATCAGTTTAGTCATTTGCGCAGTGGTGTTTGGCGTGATGTTTTATGCGATCATTATGCACCGTAAATCGCGGCATCCAGTCGCTTCTAAATTTGATCAGCATTTAGGCTTAGAAATAACTTGGGCAATTATTCCCTTGTTAATCCTGATTATTATTGCGATTCCAGCGACGATCGTTGTTCATCGAATGAACGATACCCGTAACTCGGAATTGGTCATCAAGGTCACTGGTTATCAGTGGAAGTGGCGTTATGAATACTTAAATCAAGGTATCAGTTTTTACAGTAATTTATCGACGCCGATGAATCAACGCGCCAATCTTGAGCCTAAAGGAGAACATTATTTACTTGAAGTGGATAATCCTCTCGTCATACCCGTCGGTGAAAAAGTTAGGTTTTTGATTACTGCCAATGATGTGATCCATTCATGGTGGGTACCAGCCTTTGGCGTTAAAACCGATGCCATTCCTGGTTTTATTCACGAAGCGTGGGCTGAAGTGGATACAGTAGGTACCTATCGTGGTCAATGTGCTGAATTATGTGGAGCGGGCCATGGCTTCATGCCGATTGTGGTCATTGCCGTGTCGAAAGCCGACTTTGCTAAATGGGTTGCAAAAATGACCGTTGGCCATGTGAATGCTGAATCGATGTTACCGAATAAAATCTGGTCAAAAAGCGAATTATTGCAAAAAGGCCGTCAAGCCTATAATCAAAATTGTGCTGGTTGTCACCAGACCGAAGGTACTGGCTTACCGCCTCTGTATCCGGCTTTAAGTGGTGATAAGGTAGTGTTAGGAGCAGCGGATAGCGAAATTAAATTAGTGTTATCCGGTGTTTCTGGTACGGGTATGCCACCTTTTGCCGAGCAATTGAGTGATGATGAATTAGCCTCGGTCATTACCTATACGCGTAATGAATTTGGTAATAATACGCATGATATTATTCAACCTTATCAAGTTGCTAAAATACGTGAAGCTCTGCTCACTACCACTAATACGGCTAAAAATTCACTTGAGGTTAACGCATGAGTAGCGCTATTTTGCATCAACACCCCCGTTTTTTTCCTAATCCTTTAAAATGGGCGGCTCGGTGGATTTTTACCACCAATCATAAAGACATTGGTACGCTCTATTTGTGGCTGGCAATGTTCATGTTTTTTGTCGGTGGCGGTATGGCAATGCTGATTCGGGGGGAATTATTTCAACCGGGCGCGCGTTTACTCGATCCTGAATTCTTTAATCAGATGACCACCTTGCACGGTTTGATCATGGTATTTGGTGTGGTGATGCCCGCGATGACGGGGTTGGCCAATTGGATGGTGCCGATGATGATTGGTGCGCCGGATATGGCCTTACCGCGATTGAATAATTGGAGTTTCTGGGTCTTGCCAGCAGCGTTTGCCCTATTGATTAGTACGCTGTTTATGAATGGCCCGGCGCCAGATTTTGGCTGGACATTTTATGCGCCATTATCGACGACTTATGGGCCGCCAAGTACTGACTTCATGATTTTCGCTATCCATTTAATGGGTTTGTCATCGATCATGGGTTCAATTAATATTATCGCGACAATCATTAATTTGCGTTGCCCTGGTATGACGTGGATGAAATTGCCGATGTTTGTTTGGACCTGGTTTGTAACGGCATTTTTACTATTAGCGGTAATGCCAGTACTCGCAGGTTGTGTCACGATGGTATTAGCTGATCGCCATTTTGGTACGAGTTTCTTCAATGCTGCCGGTGGTGGTGACCCAGTCTTATTTCAACATGTATTTTGGTTCTTTGGTCATCCTGAAGTCTACATCTTGATTTTGCCAGCCTTTGGTGTCATTTCAGAAATTATCCCGACCTTTAGTCGCAAGCCGCTGTTTGGTTATGTGTGCATGGTGTATGCGACCGTTTCGATTGCATTTTTATCGTTTTTTGTGTGGGCGCATCACATGTTCACCACCGAAATGCCCGAGGCCGGTGAATTATTTTTCATGTATGTCACGATGCTGGTAGCAGTTCCGACCGGCGTCAAAGTCTTTAATTGGGTCACCACGATGTTCAGAGGAGCTTTGACGTTTGAAACGCCGATGCTATTTTCAATCGGTTTCTTGGTGCTCTTTACGATCGGTGGTTGTTCGGGTGTGATGTTATCGTTGGCTCCCGCGGATTTTCAGTACCAAGATACGTATTTTGTTGTTGCCCATTTTCATTATGTGCTAGTGCCAGGTTCGATTTTTGGCATCATGGCGGCGGTGTATTACTGGCTGCCTAAGTGGACCGGGCATATGTACAGTGAAACCTTAGGGAAATGGCATTTTTGGCTATCGTTAATCTTTTTAAATGTTACATTCTTTCCGATGCATTTCTTAGGTTTAGCTGGTATGCCACGCCGTATTCCTGATTATGCTTTGCAATTTGCAGATTTTAATCAAATTGCCAGCCTTGGAGCATTTGGTTTCGGACTGTCGCAATTGATCTTTCTCTATGTGGTGATTAAAACGATTTATAGTGGCAAACCGGCTGGTAATAAACTATGGGAAGGTGGTACGAGTTTAGAATGGGATTTACCTTCGCCAGCTCCTTATCACACTTGGGTACAGCCGCCACATATTGATTAATGCTTTGTATCCATTCACCACATTTTCCTATTTCTCGCGTAGATCTACGCCAGTGGCGACTGGCAGCGATGGGGGATTGTTAAGGTGGAGAACCGCGATTCTCCACCTTAACCTGCACTAGCGCGGGTTCCCCGCGCGTAGGTGCTGAATGGATACAATGCTTTAAAGATTTGTATCTATACCGATTGCCATTCAAGCTGTGAGGTTAGTGATTTAACGTGTCGCTATGACAAGCAGTATCTCTCTATGTTAAATTTATACCCATCGCACCTTGAGATGCGATGGGTATAGCTACTAAGTTTTTGCGCGACGCGTGCTGAATAGATAGCAAAAATTTATTAAAAAACCCTGCCGTTAGCATTGACGTCGGGGTTTTTTGCATTGTAAAGCATAAAAAATTAGACAATTCATAGGGGATATCCACAGTTTAGAGGATCATGATGCATGCCAGTTTTTATACCTCAGGAATTTTGTCATGAGCACACTCTATGGCTTATTAAAAAATTATATTAATAAAACACAAAATCAACTTTTGCTAGCAGGTAGGCAAATGGGCTTAGTGTGTGATGCTCCTCAACACCAAAAAGTGCTGCTTCAGCGAGCAAGTCATAGGTTAGAGGCGCCGCATGCCGATACTATCGCTCGAGCGGTAGCGAATGTTAGCGGCGTTGAGTCTGTGACTCAGCAGTGTCGTGTTTTGAATGGCCAATTACAGCAAGGTCATCAAGCATTCAGGCTTGACTGTATACCATTGATAGAAGCTGAATATGATGCCTTGTTATTAAAAGATTTGACCTTAGGATCAGCATTAAAGAAACTTTATCTTGGCCCCGATGGCCGAATTGTTTTAGCGCGCTTATTACCACAGGTGAGGTTTTGGCCCAAACAAGCTTACCACTTATGGCTATTGTATCAAACAGTCGATGCTATAGAGATTGTTTTAAAAAAGTTAACGGCTATTACTACCGATTTTGTAAGCGCTGATCTGCATGATTTTAAAGACTTAGCATTTTTTCAAGCTAGGCATGAAAAATTATTGCCTTTAATTGAACTTTTGTTAAATCACTTAGCGACATTAAGAAGAGTGAATTTTTTAATGCCAATAAACACTTGCAATGGGCTCCCACGAGTATCGAGCCTGGCTATAACAGATCAATCTTGGCCAGAGCAATTAATAGCGACCAGTCAAAATCAACTCATCAATTATTGTCAGCGATTACCGATAGATTATGATTTTTTATTTACAGTTGAAAAAAATTTAAGTGTCATCGCAACGCCACTTAGAGAAAGCGCCACTGAAATG
>CANCKG010000083.1 GCA_947378515.1 Gammaproteobacteria bacterium
ATTTTTATTTCATGGTTTCACTTTGACGATCATTATCGCCAATCAAGCCATCAGAGCGATTTTACGTAGTTCCACATAAAATGTGCTGAATGGTTACCATATTTTTTTATTTCTTGCGTAGATCTAAAATAGTCGCCCCCTGTTGCTCCGGGGGATTGTTAAGGGGGGCTTGGTGGAAATAGAAAAAGCCTAAGCTTTTTCCCGCGAGGCGCCATAAACATGGATATTTATGGCCGGGTTTGCCAATAAATCAGGATAGCTTTGTAGTAGCAAAATTGCGATCTTTTCGTTCAGGCTTCAGCAATCCTCGGTGAAAACCCGCTA
The DNA here is from genome assembly GCA_947378515.1 of Gammaproteobacteria bacterium. Lineage (GTDB taxonomy): Bacteria > Pseudomonadota > Gammaproteobacteria > CAISUE01 > CAISUE01 > CAISUE01. The sequence goes on from CANCKG010000083.1 coordinate 325, forward strand.
TAACCCGCACTGCTATCGGTTTTAATGGTCAAAGTCTACGAAATGAAAATCTTTAAAGTGCCGCTGCATCTGGGCTAGAGGCTTCACCGAGAATTGCTGTTCAGGCTTTGCCTCTTGTCTGAACGAAAAGTCCTGTCAAGCGCGGCATTGCTCTTGGCGTTCAACCAAAAAGTGCAGTGCATTTTTGGTCTCACCCTCTTAACCCTTACTGCTGCTAAGTTTCCCGCGCGTAGGTGCTGAATGGTTACACAACGGTTTTATAAATCTGTGGGCTAATGATTAGCTTAGGTCATGAAAATACCGAGTAAAACTTGTATAGTCAGATTGATAGTGGCAGGGTGCAGATGGCGATCGGTATAGCAGCTACTTTTATTAGAAAATACTTATCAAGGGACAGCTTTCTTAAGTTATCATAGACCTTTTGAAAACGAGTCAGGTATGTCGATACTAAACAACGCACTTTTTCAACAAATCGCTACTGAATTAGCGATTAGCCTTAAACAAGTAACAGCTACGGTAGAGATGCTCGATGCGGGCGATAGCGTCCCGTTTATTGCCCGTTATCGTAAAGAATTAACCGGCGAATTGACTGATACCCAATTGCGCGATCTTGAAGAACGCTTAGCCTATTTACGCGAATTGGAAGAGCGTCGCGTGGTGATTTTAGCCAGTCTGCACGAACAAGGCATTAGCTTGCCCGCTTTACTGGAACAAATCCGCACCGCTGCGACCAAGCAAAGCTTAGAAGATTATTACCTGCCTTATAAGCCCAAGCGGCGCACTAGAGCTCAAATTGCCAAAGAAGCTGGCTTGTTACCCTTAGCCATGCGCTTACTCGAAGATCCATCGCAAGATCCACAAGTGTTGGCAGCGGAGTATATCAATGCTGAACTGGCAGTGCTTGACAGTAAAGCAGCCCTCGATGGGGCGCGCTTTATCTTAGTGGAATTATTTTCTGAAGATGCTGAATTGTTAGGGCGTTTGCGCGATTATTTGTGGACCAATGCCCAGTTAACGTCTACAGTCATCGGTGGCAAAGAAGCGGAAGGTGCTAAATTCAGCGATTATTTTAACTATAAAGAAATCATTGCTTCGATTCCGTCGCATCGGGCTCTGGCTTTATTGCGTGGTCGCAAAGAAGGTTTTTTGAAATTGCAATTAGTGTTGCTGGATGAAGTTAAAGCCTTGATCCCTGAAGCCTGGATCGCCGATGCTTTTCACATTGCCCAAAAAGATCGGCCCGCTGATGCCTGGTTATTAGAAACCGTTCGACTCACCTGGCGTGCTAAATTAGCGTTGAGTTTAGAAATGGATTTGCTCAATCACTTACGAGAATTAGCCGATGCAGATGCGATCAAAGTGTTTGCCAATAACTTACGTGAATTGTTACTGGCAGCTCCTGCAGGCCGTAAAGTAACGATGGCTTTAGATCCAGGTTTTCGTTCTGGCGTCAAAGTGGTTGTGGTCGATGAAACGGGTAAATTACTCAAATACACGGTGATTTATCCGCATCAACCGCAAAATCAATGGGCGCAATCCTTAAGTCAATTGGCGGCGTTGTGCCATCAATACGATGTGCGTTTAATCAGCATCGGTAATGGCACGGCTTCACGCGAAACCGATCAATTGGCCGGTGAATTAATCGCCAAATTTCCGACAATCAAAGCACTAAAAGTCATGGTGTCGGAAGCAGGGGCTTCTGTTTATTCGGCGTCCGCGATGGCGGCCAAAGAATTTCCGACCCTAGATGTCGTCTATCGCGGTGCGGTCTCGATTGGGCGGCGTTTACAGGATCCATTAGCAGAATTAGTTAAAATTGATCCCAAAGCCATTGGCGTTGGTCAATACCAACATGATGTCAATCAAGTGAAATTAGCCCGAGGTTTAGAAGGGGTGGTGGAAGATTGTGTCAATGCAGTGGGCGTCGATTTAAACAGTGCCTCGAGTGTATTATTGGCGCGGATTGCTGGTTTGAGTGCCAGTTTAGCGGACAATATTGTGACGTTTCGTGAGCAGCATGGTGCTTTTAAAAACCGTGAGCAATTAAAGCAAGTGCCACGGTTGGGTGACAAAGCGTTCGAACAAGCGGCTGGCTTTTTACGCATTCCTGGTGGTGAAAATCCACTCGATGCGTCCGCGGTGCATCCCGAAGCCTATCCTTTGGTGACCAAAATATTGACGGAGTTACAGTGTGAACTCAGCACCTTAGATCCCCATTTATTGAAAAAATTGTCGCCCCAAGCCTTTGTCGATGCCGCTTATGGCTTGCCGACCGTCCAAGATGTGTTGCTGGAATTAGCCAAGCCTGGGCGAGATCCACGGCCAGAATTTAAAACCGCGACCTTTGCCGATGGCATTCATAAATTAAGTGATTTGAAAATAGATATGGCACTCGAAGGCGTGGTGACTAATGTTACTAATTTCGGTGCCTTTGTCGATATCGGTGTGCATCAAGATGGTTTGGTGCATATTTCCGAATTAGCCGATCATTTTGTCAAAGAACCGCATTTATTCGTTAAACCAGGTCAAATCGTTAAAGTGCGGGTGACGAGTGTTGATGTGGATCGTAAACGCGTCGCGTTATCAATGCGTAGTGCTAAAAAAAATCCCCCGGAGACAGCGGTGCCTAAACCTGCGCGTTTGATCAAACCACAAGGATCAGCCATTGCCCCGAAAGTGATTCCGACAAAAATGCCACTCAACTCAACGATGGCTGATGCTTTTGCTAAGTTGAAGCGGTGATTTTCTTGGGTTTATACGCTGCGCGCAAGCTGAGCTGGGGTTTCAAAAATCACTGATTTTTGCCGGCGAACGACAAAACACGGATGTTTTGGCCGGTCTTGTATTCAAGGATGGCTACTTGGTAGTGTTAGGGGTGAATATTAAGCATCCATTTTTTTAGGCTTATGCCCTGCATCCAAGAGTTTATTAGTGAAAGCGATAGCGATGGCAGAAACTACCAGCGTCATGTGGATTAACACTTGCCACATGATTTCCATACTGCTTAAACCACTCATATCAAAAAACGTCTTAAGTAAGTGAATCGAAGAGATACTGATCAAGGCAGTAGCGAGTTTGACTTTCATGGAGCCAGCATTGACTTCATCTAACCATTCCGGATGATCGGGGTGAGATTTAAGCTTTAGGCGCGAGACAAAAATTTCAAAGCCACCAATAATTACCATGATCAATAAGTTGGCAATCATCACCACATCGATTAAATCCAACACCGACATCATGATTTGCGTTTCATCAAAGGTGTTTAAATTTTTAATGAGAATGTAGAGGTGTAAGCCAAATTCATACGCATAAATGATCAGCGTTAAAATCAAACCAAAATACAGTGGCGCTTGCAGCCAGCGGCTTAAAAAAATAAAACTGGCAAGTTTACTTTGAATGGTTTTCATGCAGGTAGGTTATCCTTTTGTAAAGCCTGTAGGGGCAGGTCTTTATGGCCTGTCCTCGTAAGTTCGGTGTTAAATGGGTGGCACTAATAGTGATTTCAAGAAGACTGACGCGGCAATTATATTGCCCGCAACTTCGACGGGTAGCCACAAGGGTTACCCCTACAGCTACGTTGTCGATATTCTATCTTAGATAACGTGAATAATGCAGCTTTTACTTCATTTTAGAGAGTATTTTTGCTATTATGTCAAGCGCTATCTAATTCCAATAATCCCCTAATCTTTAGAGACTCTTATGACTATTGAACAAACGTTGTCTATTATCAAGCCTGATGCTATTGCTAAAAATGTGATCGGTGGTATTTATGACCGTTTTGAACGTAAAGGCTTAAAAATCGTTGCCGCTAAAATGTTGCACTTATCGCGTGCTCAAGCCGAAGCGTTTTATGGTGAACACAAAGAACGCGGTTTCTTTAATGACTTAGTTAATTTCATGATTTCCGGTCCCGTGATGGTCCAAGTCTTACGTAGTGAAAATGCCATGCAAGTGCATCGTGATTTAATGGGTGCGACGAATCCTAAAGAAGCCGCTGCTGGTACGATCCGCGCCGATTTTGCTGATAGTATCGATGCCAATGCGGTCCACGGTTCTGACAGTGTAGCTAGTGCCAAACGCGAAATTGCCTTCTTTTTCCCTGAAATCGCCATTGTTGGTTAAACCAGTCATAGGAGCGGGTCTTTATGGCTCGCCCGTTAGCGAACTTTGACGGGCGGGCACAAGATCCGCCCCTACAGAATTTTATTATGATTAAAACCAATCTTTTCGACCTTAATTATACGGCTTTATTGGCTTTTCTCAACGCCATAGGTGAACCATCGTTTCGCGCTAAGCAATTATTTCAATGGATGCACCAACGTGGCATCGTTGATTTCAATGCTATGAGCGATATGAGTAAAGCCTTGCGCGAACGGTTAAGTGATATCGCAGAATTGACGTTATGCACCATCGATACCGAGCAAATTGCCACCGATGGTACGTATAAATGGGTGATGCGCCTATCGGATGGTAATTGCATCGAGAGTGTTTATATCCCGGAAGACGATCGTGGGACTTTGTGTGTGTCATCGCAAGTCGGCTGTGTGTTGAATTGCAGTTTTTGTTCCACCGGTCAACGCGGTTTTAGTCGTAATCTGACGGTAGCGGAAATCATCGGGCAACTGTGGATCG
>CANCKG010000084.1 GCA_947378515.1 Gammaproteobacteria bacterium
AATTATATTCCAGCAAATGGCGCAAGTAATAACTGGCATTATCGGCGTTTTGCATGCGGAAGGCATGGGCAGGTCCTTCGTGTAAATTAATCACTCCCGCATGTTGAATGCGTTTATTGCCGGGATAAAGTAATTTAGCGCCCACAGCACCGATATGCGGTAGTTGCGCAAAACCGGCCATTCGCTCTAGCCAATCGGCTTGCAAGACTTCCGTGTCATCGTTTAAAAATAACAGTATCTCACCTGTGCTCGCCCGTACGCCAAGATTATTTAATTCTGAAAAATTGAACGGAGCATCATGGCGAATCACGCTGATCTGACGCTGTTCAGACACTGCGTGTAAATAAGTCACTGCCTCTGGCTTTACCGAACCATTATCGATGATGAGAATCTCATAATTTTGATAGCGCGTAACGTGTTGAATAGATTCGAGGCACCGGCGTAAGACTGCTGCATTATCACGGGTCGGTATAATGATTGAAATGAATGGCTTATTTTGCACCGCATAGTTAATTCTAAAATGACCAGCTGTTCCCGGCAACGCTTCGACACTGGCCACCAAACCTCGGCGTTGCAAAGCCGCTTCACGGACTTTTTTTGAGAGTAGGCTAGCATTGACATTGACCGCGGTCGAAGCCGACATCTTGCGCTGATGATAAAGTACTTTTGGAATATGATAAATACGCGTGGTTAATTCCGCTATTCGCAGTGCCAAATCCCAATCATGACAGCCATCAAAAGCGGCATTCAACAACCCCACCTGGTTCAGAAATGCTCGTTTCACACAACTGACATGACCGATATACGGCACACTCATGAGTGCATCGGGTGACCAATCGGGTTTAAAGTGCGGGGTGCCATATTTGCCTTTAAGGTTAATGCTATCTTCGTCACTATAGATAAAATCCGCTGCTTCACGTTGAATGCAAAGAGCTAATTCAAACAAACAATCTTCTGTCAGAGTATCAGCTGGATCCAAAAAGACGATGTAATCCCCTGTTGCTTGTTCAATGGCAGCATTGGTGGCAGCGGCAATACCGGTATTTGGCATTAAGTTAAGCACTTTTATTTGTGCAGGATGAACATTCGCTACGCTTTGCTTCGTTTCCACTAAAGAGCTAGCGGTAGTTACTAAAATCAATTGCCAGTGGGAATACCACTGCGCTTCGATTGATACGATTAACTCTGCCAAGAATAAGGGATCGGTGTTAGCTACCACTACCACCATCGAAAAGCTTGGCGCAGTAGCCAACAACCCCGTTTCATTCTGGGATTTAATGGGGGGGTGATACGTATAGCGTCGTTCAACCGGAATCTTGCCGAAGAGTTTGACATCGAGACGTGCTTTAATTCCAGCGTATCCTTCCTGCAAGAAAACACCCTTAATACGCGTCAATAAATTCAAAACCAGGCTGGTTTTTTTCATACAGTGGCGTCACTTTCATCGACATACGCCGATTTTTTAAACCCATGCCACAAACCTTTCAACATCATTTTTATCCGCACGCCACGTGGTGGCACAAACAAGCCAAAAAAGATAAAAAACAACAACAATCTTTTAGCATTAATAACAATAAATCTCCAATGGGTGGTTTTTTTAGCAAATAACCACAAAGTATTACGAAATAAATAATAATCGCGTAGTGGTGAATGGGTCGACACATGCCATTGTTTATTAAACAAGCGCAGCGGAATCACCGTATCGCCCAAACTATGCATCATAACCGCATCACACACTGCATAAGCTTGATAACCCAAGGCACTGGCCCGCAAACACCAATCAGTATCGATTTGATCGATAAAAAATGCTTCATCCATCAAACCGATCGCGTTTAAAGCCTCACGGCTGATCAAGCTACCCGAAGCGATCAAAAAATCGACCGGCAACACACAAGCGACCGAATCTTTTGGACAAAACAGCCGTTGATTAGCAAAAATCCCATAGCGCACCAGAAAAAAAGCTCGGCCACTCTGTGCATCGATTGGTTGGGGACCGACGACCGCGACGTGATGACCGGCTTTTGTCAGCGACAGCGAAGCGGCCAGTAAGCGCTCGACCATTTGCTCTTGCGGTTGACTGTCTTGATCGAGCATGAGCACATGGCTAAATGCTCGTTCAAGCGCCCATTCAATGCCTCTGTTTTGCGCATAAGCCAAGCCTTTATTCGCAGCCAATTCGATTAGCGTCAACCGTTCACCCTGCGCTTGATAGTGATGCAACGCTGCCAATTCAGCGGCGCTCGAACCATTATCGATAACGACGATATGCGTAACTTGACTCTCGATGACGCGCAGCGCTTCGATCAAGAAAGCATCAGGATGAAAACTGACAACAATGGCGCAGACTTGAGTCATGTGTGATTAGCTTGTTCGTAAAGGTCGATAATCTCAGCGGCAGGTCCAAAGGCTTTGACTTTGCCATGCTCAAGCCATAACACTTTATTACAAAATTTTTTCAATGCTTCATTGCTATGCGATGCCATCACTAAAATGTCAGATTGATGAATAAATTGCTCCAAGCGTTGTTGGGCTTTTTCCATGAAACGATTATCACCCGCACCGATAATTTCATCCATCAATAAAATATTGGGCGCAGCCGCGGTAACAATAGCGAAAGCAAGACGCACCATCATGCCAGCCGAATAGGTTTTAATCGGCATACTCAAAAAATCACCCATTTCGGTAAAAGCTTCGATCTCAGGCGTGAGTTGTTTCATTTTTTTAGCCGTCAAGCCCAACAATAAGCCGCGGATGATGATATTTTCATAGCCGGTCGATTCTAAATCCATGCCTAATTCGATATCAAATAACGAACTGATTCTTCCACAAACTTCAATCGAACCACGCGTCGGTTCATAAATTTGCGCCAAAACTCGCATCAACGTAGTTTTACCGGCGCCATTATGACCCACCAAACCTAAGCGATCGCCGCTTCGCAACGTAAACGATACTTCATTTAAAGCATCGACGACCATATGGTTCGCTTGTCGATGCAATCGCCCCCCCGTCGTGATATTGATTAAATTACGTTTGAACGACCGGCCATTCGACCCATAAATCGGGTAACTTAAGCAGACTTTATTTAATTCCATGCTAATCGCTGTCATATCAATCGACCCAAAAAGGAATTCGTGCCCGATAACGGCTGAAGACCCAAAAAGTAAATAAACTGCCTAGCACGGCCATGATCAGCAGCACCAACCAGGATTGTAAGCTTGGCACGTGGCCCAGCAAGGGCGCCCGCACCACTTCCAGTAAATAACTCACGGGGTTGAGTTTAACAATCAGAGAATTCTCTCCAACTAATTTTGGCATCCACGTAATGGGTGAAATGAAAAAAGTAATTTGCACGCAACTGGCGACCACTTGCACGATATCGCGAAAACGAATCCCTAATAAACCCACCAATAACGTCACCCAGGTTAAATTCATTAAGAATAATAAAAACCCGGGAATAAACAGCAATAATGTCCAATGTAAAATCGGCAATTGAAAATACACTGCCACTAAAATATAGACCACAAAATTGTGCATTAAAAATAAGATTTGCCGATAAATATGCTTAAATAAATAAAAGAAATATGGCAATTTCATTTGCTTAATATAACCAGCCGAATGCTTAAAGGCATCCACCGCATCATTGACACAGGCCGACATAAAAGTCCAAAACAAAATACCGACGGTAAAAAACGGTACATAGGTTGCCATGTCTTGATGAAATAAGCGGCTATAAATGACGCTCATGGCCGCGATAAACACGGCCATACTGACGGTTATCCACCACGGACCGATAGTCGAGCGCCGATAGCGCTGGCGCATTTCCAAGACACTCATATAAGACCAAATGGGCCAGCCTTTGACCGCATCGACGATATCTTTACGGGCTGCTTGATGGTTATTCATGAAAAAACTTCTCTGTAAAGGGCTATCTTATTAACTGCCAATCGGCCATTTTACCATAGTTAAAGCTACGCTGTGCTGTATCCGCGTGCGAGTCGACTATTCGGTACTCAAATACCGAATGACCAAGACTATACCGCTCGCCATTCAAGATGCGAGGGTATCCATTCAGCACCTACGCGCGGGGAACCCGCGCTAGTGCAGGTTAAGGTGGAGAATCGCGGTTCTCCCCCTTAACAATCCCCCATCGCGTAAGGAGCCACTGGCGTAGATCTACGCGAGAAATAGGAAAATGTGGTGAATGGATACATGCGAGGTTTGTGATTTAACGTGTGCCTATGGCGAGCGGTATATCTCTATTTTAGATATATACCCATCGCACCTTGAGATGCGATGGGTATATTTGGTATTTAAGTACCGAATAGTCAGGATTTAAAGGTGATTTTTTGATGCCAAAAATAACTGCCGATTGCAATCAAGAGATTAATTCCCAATTGGATTTTGCCGGGACTGGCATGAAAGTGTTGCACCAATAGCGGTAACAGCAAAAAATTAATCACGAAAACACCATTGTAAAATAGGATAAAGCGCAAGTACTCATAAAAACTCACACCATGGGTTTTAAACACTAAATACTTTTGCGTCAGATAAGAAAGCGTGATGCAGACCACATGGCTTAAGATCAGTGTTAACAGATAGTGATGGCGAAAAAACGTGACACTGAAACACAACAGCGGATAAAAAGTAATGGCAACCAGGGTATTAAAACCACCTACCAGTAGAAATCGCCTCTGTAAAGCGTAGCGTTGATAGATGATAGAAAAGCGCTTTTTCATCCAAATTCCTTAGCGGGTTTGAAACCTCGCCCTTCAGGGCGGTAGGAGCACCGTACCTCGGCCTACGCCTAAGGTTTCACAAGGTGCGGACTTGTTCGATTTGCACACCTCTTCC
>CANCKG010000085.1 GCA_947378515.1 Gammaproteobacteria bacterium
TCTGCAATCGTGTTAATTTTGCTATCCTGTACGTGCACGGCCATAGTGTTACTCCTCTTGGTGGATTTTGATTGGTTTACCAAAAGTTTAACCTGTGGCCTGCTTAATTTAAAGTCCCACTGAATTTACAGAAACAATCATGCACTAACCTTATGCTCGCAGGCCGCATTGATTGTCATGAATGTCACTAAACCGCCAGTTACTAAACCCATACTTGCTGCTAATGTTTTTTTAAATAAAGTCATTGCCACCTCCGTTAAAGATATAGCAGGCAAACCGCCTGCAGAATTTCATGAGCAATATTTGTGCCAATTAGGTGGGAGATTAAACTTTGTCGTCGTAAGTCGAAGACGTAATTGAGAACGCAAGCGTGTTTTGGTACCACAAGAAGTTTTTTACAAAGAGAAATTTAAGATGCTACGTGACAATTAAAATTATTTGCTTTAAAAATACGCAAATAATACTCTATCTGGTCACGCGTTTGACGATAAACCATTAAATCCTGATCATAGGCATCGGTAATATCATGATTTATACCGGTAGCACATTCACTAAGCGTCAACACTTTAGCATGAGCGATCGGATCGAGAGCAATTACTTTAGCTTTTTGCTCTGTAGTCATTGTTAAGACCCAGTGCGCTTCAGCAATCGTTGCAATGGTGATTTGTTGCGCTTTGTGTAAAGCAATATGGATTCCTAAAGCGTTCATGACAGTAATAGCATTAGCTTCAGGCTTTATTTTTTGAGGGTTTACTTTAATACCACGAGAAAAAGCAGGATAGCCTAAGCGTGAATAATTCAAGATATCATTGGCAATCGCTTCAGCCATTGGACTTCTGCCTGTATTACCCGTACAAACCATCAAGATCGACTGAGATTGCAACGCAAAACTTGATAAATTTACTAATAATCCAAATAATACCAATAGAGATTTAAACACGGATTATTCTTCTAACAAATGGCGCTTTTCTGTCACCGCTTCCCATTCTTTGGCATCGGGCGGGCCATCTTTACGAATGGTGATATTCGGCCACTTTTTAGCCAAAACAGCATTTAAATTCAAGTATTCGTTCAAATGACTCGGTAAATCATCTTCAGAAACGATAGCTTTGACAGGGCATTCGGGTTCACATAAGCCACAATCAATGCATTCATCTGGATCAATGACCAAAAAATTAGGGCCTTCGTAAAAACAATCGACCGGGCAGACTTCGACACAATCGGTGTATTTACAACGAATGCAACTTTCGGTGACGACAAAGGTCATACATAAAATCCACTTAATAATTGGTACAATGTTAAATCGGTAGTATAAATAATCTTTGTGGTACCACAAATGGCTATCAGTGGCACACTCCTACCCGCGACTTCGACGGGCTAGGCTCATGCCAAGCAGTCATCCCTGATGGGATATTCCTGCCTGGCCGTCTATGGCCAGTCGTTCGTCGGCAAAAAGCAGTGCTTTTTGAATTCCCGGCTTACCCCCTACGGATGGTATAAATGACAGGGCCATTTATACCTCCATTAATTCCGCTTCTTTGACAGCTAACATTTTATCAACTTCAGCGACAAATTTATCGGTCATTTTTTGAATATCATCGACCGCATTGCGTTCTTCATCTTCACCGATTAATTTCGCTTTGAGCAATTCTTTACATTGATTATTGGCGTCGCGGCGGCCATTGCGAATCGCGATCCGGCCATCTTCGGCTTCGGCTTTGACAATTTTAATCATTTCCCGACGACGTTCTTCATTCATGGCAGGCAGAGGTACCCGAATCGCGCCAGTCCCATTGTTAGTAGGATTTAACCCTAAGCCTGAGCTTAGAATCGCTTTTTCAATCACCGGCACCATTGCTTTTTCCCACGCAGTAACCAATAATGTTCGAGAATCGCCGACTGACACATTGGCCACTTGACTAAGCGGCATATCCGAGCCGTAATACGATACTTTGACTTGTTCTAATAAACTCGGATGCGCACGGCCAGTGCGAATTTTAGCAAAATTATTTTGTAAGGCTTCAATGCTTTTTTGCATGCGAAGTTCAGCTTCTTGTTTAGCATTTGCGATCGTCATACTATTCTCCATTAGATACTAACGTACCGATATCATCACCTAACATCAAGCGTTTGAGTGAACCTGATTTAAACACATTAAAGACCCGAATAGGTAATTTATATGCCTGACATTGACTAAATGCGGTGATATCCATGACCGCCAATTGCTTCGACAATGCTGTTTCATACGTAATATGCCGATACAAAATCGCCGCTGGATTGACACTGGGGTTTTCCGAATAAATACCTTCCACAGTGGTCGCTTTTAACAAAATATCGGCTTTGATTTCAATCGCTCGCAAACTCGCCGCGGAATCAGTTGTCACCAAAGGATTCCCGGTGCCACCGGCAAAAATCACTACTTTACCCGCGTCCAGTGCTTCAATCGCGGCATTGCGTTCAAAACCTACTGCTACGCCAGGTAATTCATGGGCAGCAAATAATTTAGCTGGCATGTGATTGGCTATCAAGGTATCGCGAAAAGCCAGCGAATTAATCACCGTCGCTAACATGCCCATTTGATCACCGGTAATAGGATCGATCCCTAAAGCACCCAATGAGCGGCCACGAAATAAATTGCCACCACCAAGCACAATCGCGACTTGCACACCTAGAGCAACAACTTCTGCAATTTCGACACTCAAGCGTTGCAAGGCAGCCGGATCAATGCCAAATCCATGCTCACCGAGTAGCGCTTCACCACTTAATTTTAATAATATACGTTGATAGTGAACAGTCATAAAGAGTAATTACCCACGTGCTTGAGCCATGACTTCTTCAACAAAATTATCGACTTTCTTTTCAATGCCTTCACCGACCGCAAAACGTTGGAAGCTCAATACTTTAGCACCATGTTTCGTCAATAATTGCCCCACTGTAGTATCGGCATCTTTGACAAAGGCTTGCCCTAATAAACTCACTTCATCTAAATATTTCTTAATCCGACCGGCAATCATTTTTTCGATAATATCGGCCGGTTTGCCTGAACTCGCCGCTTGAGCAGCAAAAATATCGCTTTCTTTCGCCACTAACTCGGCTGGCACATCGGTTGGATTAATCACCACTGGATTGGTTGCAGCAATATGCATCGCGATATCTTTCGCCAGTGCTTCATTATCAACGCTCAAATTCACCAATACCCCAATGCGACCGCCATGAATATAAGTGCCTACCGTGCCGGATGATTCTAGACCAATCAAACGACGCACTTGCACATTTTCACCGACTTTAGTGATTAATGCCCGGCGTGCTTCATCGATGGTTTCGCCATTAGCGAGAGGGGCTGCTAACACTGCGTCAGTATCGTGAATGTTATGCGTTAAAGCAGTAGCGACCAATAAATCGGCAAATTGTTGAAAATTCTCATCGCGCGCGACAAAATCCGTTTCGCAATTAATATCAGCCATTACGGCGAATTTACCATCATCGCTGCGTTTAATGGCAATGACGCCTTCAGCAACAATCCGATCGGCTTTTTTATCGGCTTTGGCTTGGCCGGCTTTACGCATGGCTTCCATAGCAATTTCGATATCACCGTTTGACGCCACAAGGGCTCTTTTACAATCCATCATCGCGGCGCCTGAACGTTCACGTAAAGTTTTTACTAATGCTGCGGTAATTTCTGCCATAAGAGTCTCTCAAAATGTGGTGGGGGGTAGAAGAAAGAAAGCCCAGCACTTACTTAAGTAAGCGCTGGGCTTTGGTATTCACAGTGCTCTATAACAAAACTTACTCAGCTGCGACATCGGTTTTCACAGCGTCATCTTTATGAGCAACAGCACTGGTGCTGGCTTTACCCATTAAAATGGCATCAGCCATGGCTGTCGTGTACAAATCAATGGCTCGGGCCGAATCGTCATTACCGGGAATCATGTAATCGATGCCTTCAGGCGAATGATTGGTATCGACGATGCCGATGACCATAATGCCTAATTTTTTCGCTTCGGCAATGGCATTTTTTTCATGCCCAGTGTCGATGACAAATAAGGCATCGGGTAAAGCGCCCATGTTTTTAATGCCACCAATACTGGCTTCTAATTTCGCGACTTCGCGTTGGACGCCGATGGCTTCTTTTTTAGTCATTTTGGCTAAAATGCCATTGGTTTCCATGGCATCTAATTCTTTTAAACGCTTGATGGATTGACGCACGGTTTTATAATTAGTCAACATGCCACCTAACCAACGTTGGTTAACATAAGGCATATTGCAACGTCTGGCTTGCGACTTAACCAAGTCTTGCGCCGCTCTTTTCGTGCCAACAAATAACACTTTACCGCGTTGCGCTGAAATCTTGGACACGATCGTCAGGGCATCATTAAATAACGGCAAGGTTTTTTCTAAATTGATGATATGGACTTTATTACGCGCACCGAAGATATACGGCGCCATTTTAGGATTCCAATAACGGGTTTGGTGACCAAAATGCACACCCGCTTCCAACATGTCACGCATTGATACTATTTTCATAAATACTCTCTATAAGACTTCGTTAGGGTTTAACCGCCACGCACCCTCACCACCCGCTTGCCTGTCGGCAAACACCCCAGTGCTGAGTTAGACTTTCATTTAAACAAGGTGCATGTGTGAATTTTGCTTGAACTCAACTGAAATTCAAGCGATAGCCGCGCATTATCGCAAATAAAGCGCATGATTTCAAGCGAGAAATTGACGCGTAAGGCTACACCATTTATAATCACATAATGTTATGTGATATAAGGTTATGTGATTATGAATCTTGAAAATTATTTTCCTGAAGGAATC
>CANCKG010000086.1 GCA_947378515.1 Gammaproteobacteria bacterium
CGCCGATTTGAAATAAATCATCACGCGGAAAACTCTCCATAATATCAACGAGTTTTTTACCGTTATGGCCTTGCGGCGGCAATTTTGATAAATTCAAGACTTCACTAATTTTTTGACGTAAAATGGGGATGGTTTTTAAACTGTGAGTATAGGCAGCGTGGGTGAATAAACCAATAAAACGATGTTCACCAATTAATTTACCCTTATCATCGAAACGTTTGATACCAATATAATCGGTATATGTCGGACGATGAATGCGTGATTTAGTATTGCTTTTGGTGATGATTAAGACTTTATTGGATTGGACTAAACGTTGCGCTTCCATAGGCATGCTGCTGATTAAGCGTTTTTTGGTAGGAGTGGTCGCGCTTTGCAATAAACCATAGCCGGAATTATTAACCGCTTCGATATAGGGGTCCATCGTATCGTTGATTAAGTCATATTGACGATAACCTAAAAATAAAAAATTATCATCGAGTAACCATTTTAAAAAAGTAATGGCTTCACGCGTTTCTTCAGATGGAAATTGCCTTTTATAGTCAAGGCATTCTTCGATGACGCTTTGGCATTTTTCACGAATAAAGGCTGAATCACGAAAAGCGGCGTGTAATTCTGTTAAGGTTGTATTGAGTTCGGTTTGTAATTGATTTAACACAGCTTCATCGAATAATTTGGTAATTTCGATGCGAATCGGTGCTTCATTTTGAGTGTGGGTGTGGGGGTGATCTTCTGGGTTATAGACGTCGGTTAATTCACCATTGGTACTGCGCACGCATTGGATGCCACCTAAAGAAATCACCGGTTCGGCAGCAAGGCTTAACTGGTTGAGCACCATTTGGATTGAATCAATAATATAAGGCGCATCTGCTTGGGCAATTTCAATGACGGTGTATGCTGACAGGTAGCCATCACGGGCTATTTCTGGATTAAAGACGCGTACCTGAAAACTGTCCGCTAAGCGAAGATGATTATAATCAAAAAAACTTTTCAAAGCGGCGCGTTGGTATTCAAGCGGATAATGCCAAAAAGAATGATTCTGGCTGCGTTCAATAAAATAGCGGCTAAAGGTTTTAAAAGCATGTTGTTGTTCTTTAGTATCGGTAAAGTAACCTTCGATGAGGCTATGAATAAGGGTGTTGGTGCTGGTGTTGGAGGATTCCATGGCGGCCATAAATTCTTTGACAAAAGGGGGGGTATTATACCTAAAATGGTGCTTAATATCACCCGTGGGGCATGATCTGGTATAAAATGACCCCATTTTAAATGGAATACAAAAACATGAGTACGATGTGGGTTCTTTTCGATACCTTGGTGGCCATTGATGGCTTAATTGGCTGTGTGACCTTAAATCGTCCGGAAACTTATAATGCCCTGACGCTTGGTATGATTGAGCAAATCGATCAGCAGTTGCGTTTGTGGGCAGTTGATGCGTCGATTTCCATGGTGATTATCAAGAGTGCTAGTTCCAAAGCCTTTTCAGCCGGCGGTGATATTCGTGCCCTGTACCAAAGTGGACTTCAGCACGTGGCCGATTCCCGGCAATTTTTTGATAGTGAATATCGGTTGAATTATTTTTTAGGGACTTACCCAAAACCGCTTATTTCATTGATCGATGGCATCGTGATGGGTGGTGGAGCGGGTTTATCGATGCACGGTAGTCATCGAGTTGGCACCGAGAAGGTGTTATTTGCGATGCCGGAAACTGGCATTGGTCTTTACCCCGATGTTGGCGCTTGCTATTTCTTGCAACTAGCACCCGGTTTGTTGTCTTATTATATTGCCTTAACAGGTGCGCGTTTGAGCATTGCCGATAGTTGTTATGCCGGCTTGATTAACCATTTTGTGCCCAGTAATCAATTAGCCGAAATGGTGAGCGCGTTGTGCACGACGCAATTGCCGGGGGACGCGTGGCAAGCGGTGACTGACTTGCTTAATACATTTTCGATTACACCCGATGAAGCACCGTTAAAAGCCCATCAATTTACGATTGATGGCATCTTTGCCGGCGACTCTATCGAAAGCATCGAACGTTTTTTAGAGAGCGATGACAGTCAATGGGCAAGGTCAGTGGCTAGCCACTTACAACAAAAATCACCGTTAAGTTTAATGGTAACTTTAGAAGCTTTAAAGCGTAGCTACGGTAAACCGTTGGCCGACTGTTTAAGTCAAGATTTTTTACTGACGCAAAGTTTTTTAATGAGTCATGATTTATATGAAGGCATTCGAGCGGTAGTAATCGATAAAGATATGGCGCCAAAATGGCAACCGGCTAAACTTAGCGATATTTCAGATAATGAAATTAATGAGTATTTTTCCGCTAACAACAAAGCTATTCTAGAATTAACTTAAATGACTATTGCTGCCACTGATTTTTTAACTGAAGTACAACGCCGTTGTACCTTTGCGATTATTTCTCATCCCGATGCGGGTAAAACCACCTTGACCGAAAAATTATTGCTATTTGGCGGGGCGATTCAAATGGCGGGGACCGTCAAAGGACGCAAATCGTCACGTCACGCGACTTCGGATTGGATGGAATTAGAAAAGCAACGGGGTATTTCCGTGACAACGTCGGTCATGCAATTTCCGTATAAGACGAGGCTCATTAATTTACTCGATACACCCGGCCATGAAGATTTTTCGGAAGATACATATCGTACCTTAACCGCAGTCGATTCAGCCTTGATGGTGATCGATGCGGTTAAGGGGGTCGAAGCACGGACGATTAAATTATTAGAAGTGTGTCGCTTACGAACTACGCCAATTATATCTTTCATTAATAAAATGGATCGAGACTCTAGGCCGCCTATTGAATTACTCGATGAAATCGAAGATGTCTTGAAAATGCGTTGTAGCCCCGTGACTTGGCCGATTGGCATGGGAAAATTTTTCAAAGGTATTTATCATTTGCTCGAAGATCGCTATTACTTTTACCAAAGTGGCAAAAATGCCAAGATTCAAATCGCCGAAACGCTTGATGGTTTTGCCAACCCGTTATTAGACGAACGCATTGGGGTGTCTTTAGCGGCTGAATTTCGTGCTGAAATGGAATTAGTCCAAGGTGCGAGTCATCCTTTTGACCTTGCGGCTTATCTTAAAGGGGAATTAACGCTGGTATTTTTTGGTTCAGCGATGAATAATTTTGGTGTGCGAGAATTGTTGAATGCCTTTGTTGATTATGCCCCATCGCCAATACCCAGACTTACCGAACAACGGGTCGTGGTGCCAGAGGAACCGACATTTTCCGGCTTTGTGTTTAAAATCCAAGCTAATATGGATCCAGCGCATCGTGATCGGATCGCTTTTTTACGGGTTTGTTCAGGCCATTTTCAAAAAGGGATGAAGTTGTATCAACGCGGCTTGGGTCGCGATGTGCAAATCAATAAAGCTTTGACGTTCATGGCGGGTGAACGCGAACAAGTCGAAGAAGCGTTTCCCGGTGATATCATTGGCTTACACAATCATGGCACGATTCAAATCAGTGAAACCTTTACGCAGGGTGAACAATTGAAATTCATCGGCATTCCCTATTTTGCCCCCGATTTATTTAAACGGGTAAAATTACGTGATCCACTTAAATCCAAAGCCTTGGTCAAGGGGTTGACGCAATTATCCGAAGAAGGTGCGACCCAACTTTTCAAGCCGATTATCAGCAATGATTTGATTTTAGGAGCCGTTGGCGTGCTGCAATTTGATGTCGTTGCCTATCGCTTGAAAGCTGAATACAATGTTGAGTGCGGTTATGATGTGGTGACAATTGCTGCTGCGCGGTGGATTTATTGCTCGGATAATAAAAAGCTGGAAGAATTTATCCGTAAAAATAGTGATCATTTAGCGTACGATGGTGGTGAACACTTGACGTATTTAGCGCCGACTCGGGTCAATTTAGAAATCACTAAAGAACGCTGGCCAGATATTGAATTTCGCGAAACCCGGGAACATTAAATATAAATCAGCTATAAGGGCGGGTTAATGCCTTTTATTTAATCGTTTACTTCGATCGTTATTGTCGATCCACAAAGCTTTTTCATGCCCGCGATTTAACACTGAACGCTGACAGGCAAGCCATAAAGACCTGCTGCTACGGATTTTTATTCGACATTTTATAAAATTATAGAGAAATGATTATGCGATTAAATTTATTTGCCACATCACTCTTTTTAGCGTTAGGTTTAACCAGTTGTCAATCAGAAGCCTTGGATCGTTTAAGTATTAGTCCTGCCCAAGCGACGCAATTGTATAATTTATCTGGCACCCAGGCTTTGGGTAATCCAAATGGAAAAGTAAGTTTGGTTGTTATTTCGAGTTATGAATGCCAATATTGTCGTAAAGATTATCCGGTGATTAAGCAATTTATTGCGACTCATCCGGATGTCAAATTACTGTATAAAACCTATCTGGCTTTTGGCCCTGATACCTTAATGGAACCGCAATACGCCGCTTTAGCAGCCGCTAAACAACAACGTTATGGGGCTATGAATGAATGGTTATTTACCACGCAAAAATCATTGGATAGTACTTCAATTTTAGCGGAAGCAAAAACCTTGAAATTAAATCACTCACAGTTTGTGCATGATTTGCATAGTGCGGCGATACGGCAACAAATTATCGATAATACCGATTTAATCGATCACTTGAATATT
>CANCKG010000087.1 GCA_947378515.1 Gammaproteobacteria bacterium
CATGATGCACCGAGCGAAAGAGTTAAATATCCCCTTTGAAGTGGTCGATGCCTTAACTGGCTTGGATTTTGGTCGCGCCAAAAGTGCCTTATTTCGCACCATCGATGTGGTGGGTATCGATGTCTTAGCGCACGTGATTGATACCATGACGGCCCAATTGACCGATGACCCTTGGCATGGTTTTTATCAAGTGCCGGCTTTTTTGAAAACACTGATGGCCGCCGGTGCTTTGGGTCAAAAGAGTGGAGTTGGTATTTATCAACGGCGTGGCAAAGAATTCTGGGTCTGGGATTTGGAGCTTAATGATTATCGTCCTGCGACGATTCAAGCAAATCCCGATGTGCTCGCTATCTTGAAAATTCGTGATCCGGCCGAACGCTTGAAAGCTTTGCAACAAAGCCCAGAACCCCAAGCGCAATTTTTATGGCACAGTTTAAGTGATATTTTCCATTACAGTGCTTATCATGCAGAATCGATTGCCCATACGGTGCGTGATATTGATTTAGCGATGCGTTGGGGTTTTGGTTGGCGTGAGGGCGTGTTTGAATTATGGCAACAAGCAGGGTGGTCAAGTATCTGCACAGTCGTGATTGATGCTATTGCCACCGGTAAAGCCTTGGTGAATGCGCCATTACCGGCTTGGGTGGCGTCGATCGAGGCGGTTTATCATCAAGGTCAAGCTTATAGTCCTTTGAGTCAATCGTACATCGGGCGATCGCAGTTGCCGGTTTATCAGCGGCAATTATTTCCCGAAGTGGTGTTAACCGATAAGATGAATGAGGGTAAGACCTTATTTGAAACCGCAGCGTTGCGGTTATGGACGCTAGATCAACACATCGCGATTTTGAGTTTCAAATCCAAAATGAATGCCATTGACGATGATGTGCTTGATGGTATTTTAGCCGCGGTCAGTTACGCCGAAAAACATATGAACGCGCTCGTCATTTGGCAGAATCAAGGCGCTAATTTCAGTGTCGGTGCTAATTTGAAAATGGTCGGTGAAGTCTATGCTACACACGGCATCAAAGGCATTAAACCGATTGTCGCAAAATTTCAACAAGCCAATATGGCATTGCGTTATAGCGCTGTGCCCACGATTGCCGCGGTCTCTGGCATGGCATTGGGTGGCGGTTGTGAAATAGTGATGCATTGCACCAAAACCATTGCTGCCTTTGAATCGTATATCGGGCTTGTCGAAGTGGGTGTCGGGTTATTGCCCGCCGGGGCGGGTTGTAAAGAATTTGCGCTGCGGGCTTTTCAAGATGCCCGAGGTGATGATCCGTATCGGGATTTAATGGGCTATTTTAAACAAATCGTCATGGGTGAAGTATCGAGTAGTGCGCTAGATGCTAAAGCACGGCATTTTTTGCGAGCCGATGATGTTATCCTCATGAATGCTCGCGAATTATTGTATGTTGCATTAGCACAAGCCAAGGCATTAGCCGAATCGGCTTATTTACCGCCGATTCCACCCTTGTTTCCTGTTGTCGGCATTCCGGGGATCGCTAATTTTGAAATGCTCTTGGTCAATATGCGCGAAGGGGGCTTTATTTCCGATTACGATTTTGAAATCAGTTTAGCCGTGGCAACGATTCTGTGTGGCGGGGCGATTGAAGCTGGTTCTATAGTCGATGAAGCGTGGTTTTTAAAGCTTGAGCGCGACGCTTTTTATCGCTTAGCCGATCAAGCTAAGACCCAAGCGCGAATTCAATCGATGTTAACCACTGGCAAAGCACTGCGCAATTAAAATTAATTAGAGAAGAAAATGACCAAGCAATTATTTATCCAAACCCACGGTTGTCAAATGAATGAATACGATTCGAGCAGTATGGCGAATCTTTTGACTGCCAATGGTTTGATGACCATTACTAAAGATCCAGCCAGCGCGGATATTCTCTTATTAAATACCTGTTCGATTCGTGAACGCGCTGAAGATAAAGTGTTTTCTGAACTCGGTGTGTGGCGAGAATTTAAATTGAAAAACCCTAGTGTCATTATCGGTGTTGGAGGTTGTGTTGCTAGTCAAGAAGGAGCAGCGATTTTAAAGCGCGCTCCCTTTGTCGATTTAATCTTTGGGCCACAGACCTTACATCGTTTACCCGCCATGTTACAAGAACGATTAGCGACGCAAAAGCCAGTCATCGATATTTCTTTTCCCGAAATTGAAAAATTTGATCGTTTGCCTGATGCTAAAGCCGATGGCCCGACCGCCTTTGTGTCGATCATGGAAGGTTGCAGTAAGTATTGCAGTTTTTGTGTGGTGCCTTATACTCGCGGCACAGAAATTAGTCGACCACTCGATGATGTACTCGCTGAAATTGCCGGACTCGCTTCCCAAAACGTCAAAGAAATTACCTTGCTGGGTCAAAACGTTAACGATTATGCCGGTCCCATGCATTCTGGTGCTACCGCCGATTTAGCCGATTTGATCAATCTGATGGCCCAAATCGATGGTATCGAGCGGATTCGTTATACGACATCGCATCCACTGGCATTCTCAGATAACTTAATTCAAGCTTATAAGGATGTACCAAAACTAGCGAATCATTTGCATTTGCCGGTGCAAAGTGGTTCGAATCGAATTTTGAATTTAATGAAGCGGGGTTATACGGCAGAAGATTATTTGGCGAAAATTAATAAATTAAAACAAGTGCGACCCAATATTTCGATTACCTCAGATTTCATTATTGGCTTTCCCGGTGAAACCGATGCCGATTTTGCAGCGACGATGGATTTAATCGCTGCCGTCGGTTTTGACCATTCGTATAGTTTCTTATACAGCAAACGTCCTGGTACTCCAGCAGCATTATTAAATGATACCGTGCCGATTGAAGTTAAAAAAGAACGTCTAGCCATTTTGCAGAATCGTATTCAACAAAATACTCAAGCGATCAGTACTGCCATGATCGATACCGTTGAGCCAATTTTAGTGCATGCCTATTCGCGTAATGCACAAGAAGATTTGGCTGGGCGGACGGAGAATAATCGAGTGATTAATTTTAAAGCCGATGCGTCGTATATCGGTCGGATTGTGCCGGTGAAAATCGTCGCATCCAGAGTCACGACGTTGCGAGGCGAATTGGTATCAGATGACAGATGACAGAGGACAGAGGACAGATTATTTTAAATAATTATCGCGCAGCGATTCACGTTCTTCCGTCTTCCGTCTTCCGTCTTCTGCTATACCTTTGATACCACGACAAAGGCCGGGCGCATCAAACGATTGTGTAATAAATAGCCTTTTTGAAAGACTTTGACGATAGTGTTTGCTTTAAGATCAGGCTTAAGCTCAGTCGCCATCGCTTCATGCAAGCTAGGATTAAAGACTTCACCCTGAGGATCAATGGCAGTGACATGATTTTTCGTCAATACGCCTTGCATGATATCAAGCGTCATTTTAACCCCACGCATTAATTCAGCGTCTTTTTCAATTTCTAGCGACTTTTCTAAACTATCTACGACCGGTAATAATGCTTTTAAAATCTTTTCAGCAGCATATTTGTGGGCACTGTCAAGATCTCGTTCAGCGCGACGCCGAGCATTATCGTGTTCAGCTTGGCTACGCAATAATTTTTCAGACAGTTCGGTTAGTTGTGTTTCAAGTGCAATAATGGCAGGGTCGCGATCATCTTTTGCTTCTGTCTCTGTGTCATCTGCGCTAGTTTCAGCAGTAGTTAACACTTCTTCGTTAAATTTTTGCCATTTATCGGTCGGAGCTGTTTCTGTAGTCATCATTATTCCTGGGATTTTTTATGTGGTTCACCTAGTTAATTTTAACGGATTTTCATTTGGATTTGTTAAATTAGTCATTATTCGGTATAGAATCTCGTTATTTTGAGGTTTATCTTTATGTTTAAACAAGCACGTTTAACACCCCAGGAGCTGGCTATCATTCGCGACAAGGGGACTGAACAGCCTTTTAGTGAAGGTTATGAAGCTTTTACGGCCAATCAGAAGGGTAGCTATCTGTGTCGTCAATGTGGTTTAGCGTTATTTAGAACAGCTGCTGTTTTTCATGCAGGTTGTGGTTGGCCCAGTTTCGATCAAGCCATTGACAATCATGTAGCCCAAGTCCCTGATGCCGATGGCCGGCGTGTTGAAATTGTTTGTGCGCGCTGTGATGCCCACTTAGGCCATGTATTTCAAGGTGAAGGTTTTACCGGTCAAAATATTCGCCATTGTGTCAATGCCTTGAGCATGGAATTTGTTGCCAGTTCTGATGTAAACCTTAGCGAAGAAGCCATTTTTGCGGCGGGATGTTTTTGGGGTGTTGAGTATTTACTAAAGCAATTGTCAGGAGTGTTATTAACAGAAGTGGGTTACAGTGGTGGAACCGTAGCTAATCCCAGTTATGAAGCTGTTTGCAGAGGGGATACTGAGCATTTAGAAGCGGTAAGGGTGGTTTTTGATCCGCGTGTCATCAGCTATGAAGCGTTGACGAAGTATTTTTTTGAGATTCATAATCCGTTCCAATGTGATGGTCAAGGGCCGGATCTGGGTGAGCAATATTTAAGTGCTATTTTTTATTACGATGATTATCAGCGTGAAATAGCACAGGAATTAATTAAGCAATTAAATTGTGGTGAATATGACGTAAAAACCAAGCTTTTGAAAGTCCAGATTTTTTGGTCAGGTGAACTT
>CANCKG010000088.1 GCA_947378515.1 Gammaproteobacteria bacterium
CCCAGTCCGGTACCTAAAAAAATATCGGTGATATCTTTGCGGCGACAGCGACTGCCATTGAGTGAATAATTAGATTGGCCATCACGGGTTACTTGCCGCCGAACCACGATATCGCTGTAACTAGCATAAGCGCCACCTAAAGTACCATCGGAATTATCAAAGTGTAATTCGATCGATGCTTGTGAAATTGGTGGCCGGTGAGTTGAACCATTGAAAATGACATCAACAAGGGATTCACCCCGTAATTGTTTGGCCGAACTCTCACCCATCACCCAGCGCACGGCATCGATAATATTGGATTTACCGCAACCATTAGGGCCGACGATCGCAACTCTGTTACTCAATAATTCAACTTTGGTCGGATCGACAAAAGATTTAAAACCAGCTAATTTGATCGATTTCAAACGCATGGTTAACTATTCCCAACCGATTCAATTAACATTGCACCACCTTGACCACCACCAATACACAAACTAGCAATGCCTAAACGGCCCTGGCGTTGTTTTAGGGTCTGCGCTAAGTGTAATACTAGGCGGGCACCCGTCGCACCAATCGGATGCCCTAGGGCAATGGCGCCGCCATCAACATTTAATCGATCCGGCGGGAGTGTGCCACACGCGTTAGCGCTGCCAAAATGATTATGACAATATTCAGCGGAGGCTAGTGCCTTAGTACAGCCTAAGACTTGGGCGGCAAAGGCTTCGTTGATTTCAAAATAATCAATATCGGTTAAGCTTAACTGATTGCGCTGTAATAACGGCACTATCGCGTGCACCGGACCTAAGCCCATCACTGCGGGATTGAGTGCCCCCCAGGCGACATCGCGAATTTTAGCGATCACAGGTAAGTTATGTTTTTTTATAGCCTCTGTGCTAGCGAGTATTAAAAAAGCGGCACCATCACTGATTTGTGAACTGTTGCCGGCGGTAACCGCACCAAAGGGTTTGTCATAGGCTGGTTTTAAACGGGCTAATTTTTCAAGTGTGGTGTCGGCGCGTAAACCCTCATCGCTGAGATAAACATGACCTTGCTTGTCGTATAGAGGGACAATTTCGGTTAAAGCCTGTGCTGCTTGGGCGGCCATTAAGCGTTGGTGACTTTGGCATGCGTAAGCATCCATGTCGGCGCGCTGAATAGCAAAATCATAAGCGATGATTTCCGCCGTTTGACCCATGGTCAAGCCACAGATTGGATCAGTCAAGCCGCGTAATAAACCAATGACAGGTTTGAGCATCGAGGGCCGAAACTGGCTATACGTTTTGCATTTGGCTCCAAAGCTTTTACTCATCGCTAAGTTAGCGAGCCAATTAACCATTTGTGCATTATAAAGAATCGGCCCTTGACTCATCGCATCGGTGCCGCCGGCTAAGACTATCTCTGAACGGTGTAATTGAATCGCTTGGTAGCCAGAGTCCAACGCTTGTAAGCCAGAGGCACAATTGCGTTGGACGCTCCAGGCAGGGGTGTGATTGCTTAAGCCTGAACGAAGGGCAATCACCCGTGCGACATTGGTTTCATCGGGATTGCTAACGGCGCTACCGACAATTACTTCGTCGATGTCGCGCGCACTTAACGGCAATCTTGCTAACAGTGCTTGGCAGACTTGGACTGCTAAGTCGGCGCCACTCAATGGCCCTGGTTTGCCGCGGGCTTTGATGAAGGGGGAGCGCGCCCCATCGACGATGTAGACTTCAGGTTGAGAAGATTTTTTCATCCAAATTCCTTAGCTGGTTTGAAACCCCGTCCTTCAGGGCGGTAGGAGCACCGTACCTCGGCCTACGCCTAAGGTTTCACAAGGTGCGGATTTGGGAGAGGTGCACACCTCTTCCAAGTCTAAAACACTCCGGCCTAAAGGCCGGAGACTTTCTTGCTAAAATAATACTCAATAAATAAACAGTTAAACATGGTGTTGTAGATCCACAAAGATTATTTGTGGCATCGATTAAGCACCGCACTCTGACGGGCAGACTGTAAAGGCCTGCCCCTACAGGTTTGTTCTTATGAATGCACCGGGGGCAAAATCATCGACGCGCATTGCATCTAAGCGCGCAGCTTCTGCGGTCAGCAATAATGTGACGTCGGCTGCCGTTAAGATGCCTTTTTCTTGAGCTTGCGTGTATAAATGACTTAAGTTAGTCGTCTTGGTTAATAGTTGTGCCTTTATGGCCGTTTGGCATTTTTGTTGTAAAGGTTCAGCTGCCAGGCTCAAGTTAAAAGCGTGTTCCATACGCCATAAGGGATCGACGGCTTGCGTGCCGAGATAACAAAGGTGGGTTAAGCGATCGCGCAGTTTAGAAGATTCCATCATGTGTTGGGCCAAACGCTTGTTTAAGTGATCGCTTGGTGCGCGATAACTACGACCATAGGGAAAGATGATAAATCTTAAAGTACGCGCTAAGGCTTTATTGGGGAAATTATCAAAAAAAGTTTCGAAAGCGCGTTGGCATTCGTATAGGCTAGTTTGTAAGACCCATTCTAAATACGGTAAGTCATCAGGTTGCGCATGTAAATCATGGTAATATTTTAAGGCTGCCGACGCTAAATAGAGGTGACTCAACACATCGCCTAAACGTGCCGATAAGCATTCTTTACGTTTGAGTTCACCGCCTAATACCAGGGAGGCTACATCGGACACTAAGGCCAGAGCAGTACTCATGCGATTTAATTTTTTATAATAAGGTGCTGTTGGTCCATTAACAGGAGCGGCTTCGACGCCTCGACCGTTAGATAATCCCATCCACATGGCTCTAAAGCAATTGCTGACCGCATAGCCAATGTGCGCCACTAATAATTTATCAAAGGCTTTGAAACCAGCTTGCAAGTCAGGATCAGCCGCGGCTTCCATTTCATAACGAATATAGGGGTGGCAGCGCATTGCACCTTGGCCAAAGATCATCAAGTTGCGGGTTAAGATATTTGCACCTTCTACGGTGATTGCGACCGGGGCGGCGGTATAACCATGCCCTAAATAATTACGTGGTCCTAACTGGATGCCGCGACCCGCATGAATATCCATAGCATCATTGAGGCCTTTTCGTAAAGTTTCGGTCATGTGGTATTTGGCGATGGCGGAGGCGACCGAGGGTTTGAGGCCTTGATCGACGGCATTAGCAGTTAAGATGCGGCAAGCATTGAGCGCATAACTGTAGCCCGCGATCCGACCCATGGCGTTTGCGACCCCATCCAATTGTCCAATGGAGACTTTGAATTGTTGGCGTAAGCGAGCATATACACCGGTCATGCGATAGGTTAATTGCCCATTGGCCGCACTTAAGGCCGGTAGTGAAATGCCGCGGCCTATGGATAAACATTCGACTAGCATTCGCCAGCCGTGACCGGCCATGGCGGGTCCCCCGATGATCGCATCGAGGGGGACAAACACATCGTGTCCTTGGGTGGGCCCATTCATAAATGCCATGCTTAATGGGAAGTGTCGGCGACCGATGCTAATGCCAGGTAGACTCGTTGATATTAAGCATAGGGTGATGCCTAATTCGGTCATATTACCCAGTAAATGGTCTGGATCGGATAGCTTGAATGCTAAGCCAAGCAGGGTCGCAATGGGCGCGAGGGTAATATAACGCTTATCCCAGTTGAGGAGAATGCCGAGGATTTCTTCGCCTTGGTAGATACCACGGGTGATAATGCCTGTATCGGTCATGGCGGTTGCATCACTGCCAGCTTCATTGCTGGTTAAGGCAAAACAGGGAATTTCTTCCCCAGTACATAAGCGTGGCAAATAATAATCTTTTTGCGTTTGCGTGCCATAATGAAGGAGCAATTCGCCAGGTCCCAGTGAGTTGGGTACCATGACATTGACGGCGGCACTGACGCTGCGTGTTGCTAATTTAGTGACGACGGAAGAATGGGCTAGCGCTGAAAAGCCAAGGCCACCATAAGCTTTAGGCGTTACCATGCCAAAAAAACGTTCTTGCTTAATGTAAGCCCAGGCTTCAGGCGATAAGTCACTGTCACGTTGGACAATAGTCCAATCATCTAGCAGGCTACACAGTGTTTCGACTTGATTATTGATAAAAGCTTGTTCTTCATCGGTCAGTCGCGGATTGGGCATGCTCAAGAATTTTTTCCAATCAGGCCGGCCACAAAATAAATCTTTATCCCACCAAACATCACCGGCCGCTAACGCTTCTTTTTCAGTCAAGCTCATTGGTGGCAGAGCACGTCTGAAAAAAGCTAAGGTGGGTTTGGTTAAAAAATGTTGGCGAATGGCGGGGGTGGCAAACAAGGTGACGGTCGCGGCTAACAGTGCCCAGCATAAGATATCCCAGGTTGCAGAAATTAAGTGAAAATACGTCATGAACACCAGCGTGATCGCTAAAATAGGTCCCCAATGGCGCAGCGGCATACGTTTATAAGCGCAATACCAAATGATGGCGAGTAAAATCAAGATGTGAAAAGTGGTTATCATAAAAAATCCCTGAGTGATGTATTTCTGCGAACATTATAAGGTAAAATCTCATGCTACGACCATATTAAGAGTAGTGATAATGAATTTAGCAACAGTTGATCCAGTCTTGTGGGCTGCTATTTCCGGTGAGAAAGTTCGTCAACGTGAACACCTCGAATTAATCGCTTCTGAAAATTATGTGAGTCCGGCAGTGCTTGAAGCGCAGGGTTC
>CANCKG010000089.1 GCA_947378515.1 Gammaproteobacteria bacterium
ACCCTAATGGCTGGGATCTGTTTGCTTTGATGGTCGTGTTCGCCGGCATTTTACTCTTTGCTAGCGCTGCCAAGCAATTCAATCTGCCATTTAATTTTGGTGATTCAATTACCATTAGCCTGAATCCGCGTGCATTGCCAGGTTATGCCTTGCAAACGGTGCTACGAATGGCGCTAGCCTTGCTTTGTTCGTTAGTTTTTACCTTTGTCTTTGCGACCTGGGCGGCGCGTAGTAAGCGGGCTGAAAAATTAATCATTCCGATCATCGATATTTTACAATCAGTGCCAGTATTGGCTTTTTTATCGTTAACTATCGTGGCTTTTATTAAATTATTTCCACACAGTTTACTTGGGCCTGAATGTGCCTGTGTTTTTTTAATTTTCACCGCGCAAGCATGGAATATGGCGTTGAGTTTTTATCAAAGTCTTAAAAGTGTGCCCAAAGACTTTGTCGAAGCGGCGAATTTATTCGGTCTTTCCAGTTGGCAAAAATTTTGGCGAATCGAAGTGCCCTTTGCGATGCCGGCTTTATTGTGGAATATGATGATGTCGATGTCGGCCAGTTGGTTTTCACTGGTAGCGTCGGAAGCGGTGATGGTTGCTGGTCATGAAGTAGCCTTGCCGGGTATTGGTGCTTATATTGGCACCGCCATTCAACAAGCGAATATGACTGCCATTGCTTATGCAATTATCGCGATGCTCGTGGTGATCACACTCTATGATCAATTATTGTTTCGGCCCTTAATCAAATGGTCTGAAAAATTTAAAATGGACCAAACAGCGTCGGATAAAACAGCCAGTTCGTGGTTGATGAATTTGTGGTTACGAACCCGAGTGTTGCGCGGCATTGCCGCTTGGGTAGGCACTCAAGGCGATAAGTGCGTTAATTGTCAGTGGTTTCGGACTAAAACACATCGACCGGGCTGGCAGTTATCGGATAAGGCTGAAAAACGCTTGGACAGTGGTTGGAATATCGTGGTAGCGTTGATTTTCTGTGCCGCAGCATTTTCGTTAATACGCTTTATTAAAGTCAATTTAACTGTTCATGAAGTGCTGTATGTCTTCGAATTGGGTTTATTTACCGGTGCTCGAGTAGTAGCGATGATTTTGATTTGCACGTTGGTGTGGGTGCCAATCGGGGTGTGGGTCGGTTTGCGTCCAGGAGTGGCTGCTATAGCTCAGCCTGTGGCACAATTTTTAGCTGCTTTTCCGGCAAATTTATTATTTCCTGTGGTAGTCTTTGTTATCATTCGATGGAATTTAAATGTCAATGTCTGGACGACGCCGTTGATGATTTTAGGAACTCAATGGTATGTACTGTTTAATGTCATCGCAGGGGCTTCGGCAATCCCCAAAGATTTGAAGCAGGTGGCTGAAAGTTTCGGGGTTAAAGGTTGGTTGTGGTGGCGTAAATTAGTCTTGCCAGGTATTTTTCCTTATTATATTACCGGCGCGATTACCGCCGTGGGTGGGGCTTGGAATGCTAGTATTGTCGCGGAAGTCGTTATTTGGGGCCACACTACTCTGCAAGCCAAAGGTTTGGGGGCGTATATTTCACTGTATACCGGCGATTTTGTTCATACGGTGTTGGGTGTCAGTGTGATGTGTCTATTTGTTTTAGTATTGAACCATTTATTATGGCGGCCTTTGTATCATTTTGCCGTTAATCGTTATCAATTTGAGTAAGCTTAAGGTGAGCATATGGCGACGAATGAAGAACAGGCGTTGTTTAAAGGCGATGCGAATCAACAAATCGATTTAACAAAAGAAGAACAGTTGAAAAAATGGCAGTTAGAGCAACAAACCGAAGTAAAGATTGTTGAAGCGCAACAAGCATCGGCTGACGTATTTGCTGAACAGCAAACTGTCCAAGCAGTGAGTGCTGCACCGACTCCCGCCACACAAATAATCGATGAGGCGAAGCATGAGGCTGAAATAGGCATTGTTAAAAAGACGCTTGAAAAAGTCGAAGAAGCCGTTAAAAGTCAGAGTCCAGCTGTCGCTAAAGTTGAGCTGAAATTTGCCACAGAATTAATGGCCGATGCCAAAGCATTGTTGAAAGAAGGTGAGGATGTCGTGAAAAATGTTTTCAGTCGTATGATCTCAAAAATGGGCGGTGGTAAATAACATGCTATTAAGAAAATGTGTGAATATTCTCGGTGTACTCCTATTATGCCTAAGTCAATTAGCGTTGGCGGATATCGATACGGTGTTACCAGCACTGGCCGGTGGTATCAACTTACCCGATTATTATGCTTGTTTGCAATTAAAAAATCACTGTGTGGCTCAGCATGATACAACTGATTTAGAAAGCCAAATCAGTTGTATTCAACAACGTTATAGTACCGAATCCGTCTGTCGGCAAACGCAAATAGTAGAAGCACAAACGGGAGTGTTGCCAGAATTAAAAGCCATTCATAAAGTAGCTGCAGTGACATGGTTTACGGTGCATTATCCCGCCGATGGTATTGATAACTATTATTTGCTCGATAGTACTGGCCGTTTGTTGAGTTTAGCCTCATCGCAAAATCCGCTCTTAGGTCAAAACCCTTTGTATCGGCAATTTATGCGCGCTTATCCAAATGGAGTGTTGCAATCGATGGTTGGTACCTCTGTAGCGAAAACCCCTACCGCGCTCAGAACACAAGCAGACGGCAGTAGTCAATGGGTATTCACGCAGTTATTAAAGAAAAATGATTGTGTCGCGTGTGAAGTAGTGGGCGCGGCAGATATTGTCTATTATTTTAATAAAATGGGTCAATATGAAGGTGTACAGCTCGCGTATATTCATCCGATAGCCGAGTTAGGTCATGTACAAGATCACCTTTAAGTGACTGCTCACGACACTGCGCGCGGGAAACTAAGCCCTTGCGATTTTTGAGCAAGAAAGCCTCCGACCTTTAGGCCGGAGTGTTTTAGACTTGGAAGAGGTGTGCAAATCGAACAAGTCCGCACCTTGTGAAACCTTAGGCGTAGGCCGAGGTACGGTGCTCCTACCGCCATGAAGGGCGGGGTTTCAAACCAGCTAAGGAATTTGGATGAAAAAATCGCGATTTTGCTTGTAAAGCTATCCTGCCTTACGAGTAAAACCCGCCATAAATATCCGTGTTCATGGCCTGATCCGGGAAAAAAACGGTATTTTTTTCTTTTCCCGGCTCAGCCCCTCTTAAGAATCACCCCAGAGCAACAGGTGTACTCAGAGCGCATTGTAACTATCGATGTATCCATTCACCACATTTTCCTATTTCTCGCGTAGATCTACGCCAGTGGCTCCTTACGCGATGGGAGATTGTTAAGGGGGAGAGCCGCGATTCTCCCCCTTAACCTGCACTAGCGCGGTTTCCCCGCGCGTAGGTGCTGAATGGATAACTATCGATTAATTAATCCCGTGAACAGTTAGTTTTTAAGTGACTAAATCGTGATTTAATAGACTGGTTATTATGAGCGCCTTGACTTAGTGCTAGGATTCTCTTTTTCTATTATAAAGGAGACGTCTTATGTTGAAATTCACAAAAACTACGGGGTTGATGGTGGCCGGTGGCTTGATGTTGATAGCGCTGAGTGCTTATGCCAAGACGCAGTTTTTTAATGCAGATGGCACATTGGTCATGAAAAGTGTCCAGCAAAAACCCAAACTTTACCAAATTTGGAATACCTCAGGGCAAAAAATTGCACTTGATGTGGTGAATAAAGCAAGTGGTGCTCAAGCGGGGTATGCCTCGATGTTTGATCCGCACAATGGTTCAGCCTTTGTGTACAGCGGGGTTCAGCCACCTTTGATTTGGGTGTGCACTGTTCCCGCAGTAGCGTCAAAAGCCGCTCAAAAAATGGCGTGTAACACCGTATTAAAAGTGACAAATTACCCGACGCGTTTGCTGCAGTTGAAATCGAGTGATGGTAATTATTGGTTATTTGAAAATAAACCAACCGCTGAATTTAAATCGACACTCAAAGCGTCTTTAGCGAGCAGGCATCTAAATAAATAAAAGTAAGGGCAGACAAAAAGGGCAGGCCATGAAGACCGGCCCTCGCAAGTTCGCCGGATAATGGAAATGTATGCTTGACGATGATCATCACGCCCGCTTAACAGCTTTAGATCCTACCCGGTCTTTTATCGTTCGGGCCCCAGCGGGCTCTGGTAAGACGGAATTATTGATTCAACGCTTTTTAGTTTTATTAGCGACAGTCGAGTCGCCAGAACAAATTGTCGCTATCACCTTTACCCGTAAAGCCGCTGCCGAAATGCGTGAGCGGATTATGAAACAGTTGCAGTTGGCAATAAACCCACTGACAAATGATGCCCCGGCGCATCAACAGCTAACATGGCGCTTAGCACGCAAGGTTCTTGAACACGACACTCAACAACAATGGGGTTTATTAGCGCAGCCAGAACGGTTACGCTTAGTGACCATCGATGCGTTGTGTGCCGATTTCGTGCGGCAATTGCCACTTGCGTCAGGCATGATGCGGGTGGCAATTCATCAGCAGCCAAGCGAGTTATATGCGACGGCGATTCAAGCAATGTTCAATGATTTAGATGAGGCGACACCATGGCAAGCGGCCTTAATCACCTTGCTTAAACACTGTGATAATCGTCTCGATCAGTTGCGTGCTTTGTGTGGTCAATTATT
>CANCKG010000090.1 GCA_947378515.1 Gammaproteobacteria bacterium
AGAGATTCATGGGTTTCTGTCGAAGCAGCCCGCAGATCGTGAATTTTACTGCATAATTCATCAAGCATGTTAACAGTTAATTCGTTATCCAGTATGGTGAAATCATCTGGTGGATACTGCGTGCCCAGTCGCATATCTTTTAATAATTCAGTTGCGATCGAGTTGGCTACTTTAGCAGGTTTTCCTGTTAAACGCTCTTGCAATTCGATCGCTTGGGTAGTTATCAAATAGGGTAATAAAGGTTGAGCAAATTCAGCGAGATTCTTAACGCGAAGTTGTTTAATAAAGTCGGGATTGTCTTGTTTGAGACCTAAAAAGATGTTTAAAGGCTCAGTAAAGCTGGTCGTGAGATCAACGAAGTCTTCTTGGTTATCGGCTTGGATAGTTTTTAAATCGGTAATATATGCTAAAGCCGCTTGATAGGGATTAAGGTCTTGCGAATTTAATGTGGCGCCAATTTTTTCGATTTCATCGGAATCTACGGGTTTGTCGGTAAATAAGTCAGCGGTGGTCGCTAGCGCAAGCATTTTATTCATCGCCGTATCTAATTCTACTAATTTGCGATACGCGATGGGTTCGACTTTTAAAAATTGATTTAAGCGGAATTGATTAACCGGTTTTGGATCGGCATAAAACATTTTGGCACGAATAATCCGCGATTTGAAAAAGATATGGGCTTCGCCTTCACGTTGATCTTTTAAATCGAGCAGATCGATCCGAGCACGTTTTTCGGAAGAAGCGCTGCGCGCATCCATATACGAATTAGTAATTGTATCGGCATTGGTTTGAAAAGAATCCACTTTGGTAACATAACTTTCACCGGCGGTTTTATTAAAGAAATCCCAGGTTTCGAGAGGATCTTCGAGTTTCATGCAAATTTTAATATTGGTATTAGCGCCGATCGACGCGGCTTCTTCTTTAGACGCTTTTTGAAAAGCCGGTAAATCTTGCCCGGCAAAGACGGTCGAGAAACCCAATGACCGTGCCTGCGCTGGCACCACCGCAAAGCCTTTGACCGCATAATAACCGTATTCATCGAGGATGCATAAAAAAGGTGTTGGCGCATTAGTGGGTTTACGTAAAATGACATCGCGATACGAACCTTCGACATCTTCCCCTAAACCTGCTGCCATCATGGCTTTTAAAGAAGCGATGATCACTTTACCCAAATTGGCTAATTCATCGGGTGATTTTTCAAGCGCGGGTAATAACACGACTAAGATTCGGCGATTCAATACCACATCTTTCATATCTACTTCAGGCAAATTAGTGCGGATAATATGACCGTAGGCATCGGCGAGCGAACCGAAGACTCGCGTTAACTGCATGGTAATAAAGCCATGTTGTTCGAGTACTTGAGAGACTTGCTTGCCTTTACGATTCATGTCGTAGCCTGGCAAGTTGATGACATAGTTTTTGAGGGGTTCCATAATCGATTCAGGCGTATCATTGAGGCTGACCGGTTCTTGATTGTCGCGCATAAAACTCTTATCGAGCACGATGCCTTCTAAACGCGTTAAACCAAAATAATTTCGAATGGTATTGGCATCGAGTAACACATGGCCTTGATCACGCATATAGACAAGTACGCGCATTAGCGCTTCAACGAAAGCAATGGCGCGACCTTTCCACATATCACCACTGGCGTCGGAACCACCGGCATCCATTAAGCTGACGACTAATTGCGTCAACATACTTGATGAGCCTTGAGAAAAAGGGTTCATGGTGTTGGATAAACGTTTTTCTTGCGCGCCGATAATATCGCGTGCACCGGTCATGAAATTAATGAGCAACACATCGTCTTCACGGCCCATACGTCTGGCCATTGAAAAGATTTTAGTGAATAGCGAATTATCACCTTTACCATCGACGTAAATGAAGCCACTGCCTTGAACCAGAGAGTTAAACGCCATCGATAATAACGCTTCGGTTTTACCCGAACCGGTGGAACCAAAAATCAATACGTGGGTCCGCATATCATCATTATTGAACCACAATTCGTCATTGGTTTTAATATCGTTCCCGAAAAAATAAATGCCTCGAGCCAGTCTTGGCTTGGTGCTGCCTGGTAATGGATCGTTATAATCGAGTGCATGTGAACGCATCGGCATTTTAAAAGGGAGGGTGGTTTTACGAAAATAACTAATAAAGAAAAAGATGATACCTGCAATACAGGCTAGATCGGCAATTTGCGGAATAACAAAGCCACAGGCTGCAGTTGAGATGAGCAAGGTAGATGTGTTATTGGGATTATCAAAAAATGCATTCATCCGTTGACCCAGTGTTCGGGTATCACGGATTAGCTTTTGAGCATCCTGTTCATGTTGTTTCTCTAAGCCACGAATCATAAAAATCCAGAGGTTATGGGTACCAGATCGGTGGTCATACAATGTTGGTAGGTGGTACCAAAAATACTGATGATGCCACCGATTAAACACCGAATTTCAACGAGCGGGCCATGTAAGGGCAGGCCTTATAGCCTACCTTTTACTAGCCCTTATGTTATTCAATGGGTTCATCGACTTTATAAATGACTTCATCAAGCGCGACTTCGAGTGCAATCACAGCAGCATCGACTACTGGCGTGGGTATTTTACGGCCAAAGAGTTTTTCGGTCCGAAAATGGGCATGAATGCCGGCTACTTCAGCAAAAGCAGTCGCACGACCGACAGTATTTAATGTATACCACAAACGTCGATCTAAGGGTTTTAACCATAAGAAATCAGCGGTCGCATAAACGCCGTCTAAGCGGGCGAATTCTAGCATTGCCGCCATTACCGTATAATTAAACGCATGTTTACTGCACACGAGTTGCACTGCTTTAGTGTCTTTGTATTTCGCTAGCAGCGTATCCACACCGCTAAAGTTTAATTGTTGGTTTTTACCGGTAGCACTGATAGCTATTTGGCGATTGAATTTAGCGACAGTGTCTTTATCACCACAGTTTTTAGCCGCAAACATGGCAAATAGCGCACGAGCATAAATAGGTAAGGCTTCTGGCCCATGCCAATAAGAACCCAATTGCATAAAAAAGAATTGTTTGGCTTGAGCACGCTTTAATTTAGCAAAATAACGAATGTCGGTGGAAATTCGTTCTTCACCAGGATTGACGATTTCAATATCGAGCAACCGGTATTTTTTCGCAAATAACATTGGTGTTAATGACATCGCCCAAGGTTGATCATCTAGGGGAATTTTGCCAATATCGGTTTTGACCACCGGTGTAATGGGCGGCCAATCACTTTGTTCATCATCGATCAAGCGTTGCATGGTATAAGTGTTGCGATATTTGGAGGTATTATTACCAAAATAAAGCAAGGCGGCTAGCGTCCCGAGAATAGCAAAAACCAAGTAACGACTATAAGAGCCGACTGCCTCACTTATGGTCGATAAATCATGGATAGTAAAAGATTGGTCTGAGCTTATCGATAATGCGCGAGCCTGACTTTGTAAACTCAAAAATTGATTCGTGAAAGGATTAAAAGCATAGCTTTCAAATGCTTTCAATTCAATGATGGCAAAGGTGATTTGCGCGCTGAAAAACAGCCAAATAACAACGGCTGCGACGATAAAAAAGGCTGATAGCCATAATGCGCCATTACCATCTCCACCTTGTTGACCACCACCTTGAGGAGGCATAGTTTATCCTATGGGTTTATACCATACTATTATGGCGAGGGCCGAACCTAAATCCATTTAGGTGCAGGACGTGGCAAACCTGCACTAATCTTAATCGTGCCTGGGTTACCGCGTCTCGCTGTGTTGCATCTATTCCTCGCACTGACAGCGTTATTTCTCAGTAAATTCTGCACGATGAAATTTAGCATAATAGCCATTTAATGCCAATAGAAATTCATGGTTACCATGTTCAACCATTTTCCCTTGATCCATCACCACGATTAAATCGGCTTTTTCAATTGTCGATAAGCGATGGGCAATCACTAATGTCGTACGGTTTTGCATCAAACGTGTTAGGGCTTCTTGAATATAAAATTCCGACTCACTATCGAGTGCCGAAGTTGCTTCATCTAAAATCAAAATTGGCGCATCTTTGTATAGCGCCCGAGCGATGGCGATGCGTTGTCGTTGGCCACCGGACAATAATACGCCATTATCACCAATTAATGTGTCATAACCTAGGTCTAATTGACAAATAAATTCATCAGCATGGGCTATTTGAGCCGCATTTTTGATTTTTTCTGAATCTGCTGTTGTGCCATAAGCGATATTATTGGCAATAGTATCGTTAAACAGGGTGATGTTTTGTGACACAAAACCAATTTGTTGACGTAACTCACTCAGTTGCAAGGAATAAATGTCGGTGCCATCCAGCAAGATATTACCGAGAGTAGGTTCGTAGAAACGTGGCACCAGTTTAGCCAGTGTGGATTTGCCCGCGCCAGAACGACCAACCAAAGCAACGGTTTTATTGGCAGGAATAATAAGATTAAGGTCATCGATAATCAGTTTAGGGCTATTAGGATAGCGGAAGCTAAGGTTTCTGAATTCTAATTGACCGTTCGCTTTCTTCAAGGTTAATTCGCCAAAATCAGGTTCGGCTGGGGTATCGAGAATGGTGAAAATGCTTTCAGCCGCGGCTATGCCTTTTTGGATGGTCG
>CANCKG010000091.1 GCA_947378515.1 Gammaproteobacteria bacterium
CTCATGCCAACCCTGGATTCAGGTGCTAATCGCTATGGAGAGAGTCCAGTACCTGGCATGGCGCACGCGATGAATGCTCTATCACCAGCAATACCGGCTGTTGCACCACAACACACTTTATTGACCCATTTATCACACTTGCACCAAACACATTCTTTCTTAGCGTAATGGTTTTTTACAACTTAACACGCTAAGGCTAATGGGTTAGCCATGAATCTCATTGAATCGCCAAAGCTCTCATTCCCTAATGAAACCGCTGCTTCCCAAACAATTATTCTGCTATATTAAGCATGATCATTCGTCCACAAGTATCTTTCATGAAAAATCAGCATTTACCCAGTTTCACATTTTTATTTTTACTCATTTCTTTTGGTTCGGTGGGCGCGGTATTATTTACTCCCAGCTTACCTGAATTAACCCATTATTTTAACGTAAGTCAAAGCCTAGCGGGACTCACCGTGACTATTTTTTTAATCGGCTATGCGTTAGGACAATTATTATATGGCCCACTGGCCAATGGTTATGGCCGAAAAATCGCCATTACCATTGGTATTGTTTTAGAGATCATTGGTTCTCTCGCCTGTGTCGTCGCCAGCCCTATACATAGCTTTGTTTTACTGCTCATGGCACGGCTGCTCATGGCGCTGGGATCTAGTGTCGGTTTAAACATGACTTTTACCCTCGTTGCGGATAGTTATGATGCGGCAACCAGCAAAAAAATAATTGCTTATTTGATGATGGCATTTGCCATTACCCCAGGACTTGGTATCGCTTTAGGAGGTTTTTTAACGGAGCATGGGGGGGGGTGGCAAAGTTGTTTTTATGCCTCAGCGCTGTATGGTTTAGTGTTGTTAATTATGCTGCGACGCACGCAAGAAACAGCAACGATTATCGATAAAAATTACTTGCAATGGTCCAGCATTTTTAAAAAATATAGCTGTGTTTTAAACAACCTTCCTTTAATCACTGGCAGTTTAATCATCGGTGTTGGGACAGCTTGTGTTTACAGTTTTGCAGCCATTGCACCTTTTCTAAGCATGCATGTTATGCATATGCGCCCCAGTCAATACGGACTATGGAATTTGGTACCAGCCATCGGCATCTTAACCGGTTCGCATTTATCGGCGCATTATGCGAGTCGCTTAGCAACTATTCATGCCATTGGCTTAGGTTTAAGTATTCTGGGTTTTGGCACATGCCTAATACTTGGCTTGTTTACCATACACATTATCAATCCATTTTCATTATTCATGCCGATGGCTATTATTTACATCGGGATGGGGTTTATTTTCTCAAATGTCGCGAGTTTAGTCATGCAGTCCGCTCATGATAAATCCAGTGCTTCGGCCATGATGAGTTTTTTAAACATAGGCAACGCTACCGCTTGTGTGTTGATTATCAGTTCGATTCCTACTTCGTCTAGTTTTTTATTGCCGATCAGTTATCTCTTCTTAACAGTGATCGGCTTTGGCTTGTTTATGGCTTTACGCCAAGCCAGTCAATGACTATGACGCAACTCACTCTCTTAACATGCGCTGGGGCTAAGTTTCCCGCGCGGTGCGTGCTGAATAGTTAAAATATGGGCATCTATTCAGCACATTTACTACATTTTACGTAGAAGCTGATCTGTGGCTCCTTACGCGATGGGGGAGATGGGGGATTTTAAGGGGGGAGAATCGCGATTCTCCCCCCTTAACATGCACTGCGTGCGGGTTTCCCGCGCACAGTGCTGAATAGTTAAAATATGGATACCATTCGTGTTAGCTACCAGGACTAGCGGTGACAGTGGGTATAAAAGCCAACAAGGTACGTGCTGGTGAATCCAACTGCGTGGGCGCTAAGACTCTATTCATAACCGTAGCCAAGGGCCCGGCAGGACTCGACGGTGGACACAGCAGCTGACCTGGAAACCTTAGCCCAAGTGGATCACGCCCAAACGTAGCATAACGTGATTCTGAAGCACGATCTATCATCGAACTCGCCGATAACGGTAAGCGCGCGCGTGGGCAAAGTAAAGCATCTACTGAAGGACTGCTCGGCGAACTGAATGGTAGGCGTCCTATCTGTGAATTGGCGGTATGTGCCGGGCTCTGAATAAACTTCGTAGTACCGGGTGTAGCCGGTGAAAACCTGCCAACATAGCGTGATAAATCAACACAATCATCTTCATCCGATAATGACAAGTGCGCCAACGCACGTTCACCTGTGGTAGGCGTCACACTCGGATCTTCGATCCAGGGTGAAATATGGGATGCCTGTGCTCTGATCGACGACGTAGAGCTCAGTGGGTATGAACGGGGCGCCGGCATTAATAAACTAAAGTCCATCAAAGGCTTCGTCGCTAAAGGCGCTAATAAATCGACGGCATCTATTCGTTGCAGCCACTCTTGACTGCGATCGGTGCATTGAAAATGGCAGTGCGACAAACTGATATAGACGGCATGGCTGGTGCTATTCGTCAATCCTGCTTCGATAATCGTCAAGCCTCTTGCTGGCCCTGCCCGTAAACCAGTTGAAATTTCAGTAACCGCCGCTTTATCCATGCGCTTTAACACCAAGCCTTTCAATTGACAGTGAGGGTTTTTTAAAGCTGTGCTGATGACTGTCGCTACTGCTGGATTTAAAGCCGTTAATTCCAGCACCGCTAAACGCGTGGTGTGCTGTAAAGCATCGCTTAATAATTGCCCTAAGGCTGGTAAATCGTGCTCTTCTGGATCAAGACCGATGATTTCAAGACAATCGTCACTACGATTTTGGTGGATGTCGGCGATCAGTGACCGTGACAATAGTTTTGCAGGCATAACATGACTCCTCAATAATTTAAGGAGGCAAGGCTAGCATCAAAATGAAAAAAAGAGTTTAATTGTCTAAAAAATATTGATCGATCGGTAAATAATATACTAAATAAAATCAATAATATAAAAGTTTACTTTATAATGGCCGATTTTAATTCAACTGAAAGGAACTACCACCATGAATCACCATCCGCATGCTACTGAAAAAATACCGCACGGCTATTGGGGTTATCATCTTATGTTAGATTGCCAGCAATGCGATCAGCGTAAAATTACTGATCCGACCAATATTAGCGCTTTTGCCAAAACCTTGGTGCAGTGCATTAAGATGAAAGCCTTTGGCGAACCGATTATCGAACATTTTGCCACCGACAGTGCTGCCACTGGCGGCTATTCTTTAGTGCAACTCATTGAAACTAGCTCGATCACCGGCCATTTTGTCGATGCAAACGGCGATGCCTATCTCGATATTTTTTCTTGTCAACAGTTTAATCTGGAAGATGCCCAAAGCGTGGTACACGATTTTTTTAAACCCACTAAAATAAAAGTGATGTATTTAACGAGGCAAGCTTAATTCGGTTAGACAAGCACGTGCCAAACTGCAACCAGTTTGGCACCAGGGATTATAATCAACAACGCCCTAACCGGCCAATCGTTATTAATCAGCCATGGCTAGAATATGGATTAATGCTTGAACCAACGATAAAAGTCATATTTAACTGTACATTTGTAAATCTTTTGACCCGCCGCAGCGTTATTTTACGAAGTATAGGCATAACGCGTCGCGCAAGCAGTCTGACTCGAGCCCCAACTGACTATCTTGGTTTGCATTCCCATAATCACCCATAATTCAAACATCTTTCTTTTTTAACAATACATCGGCGTGTTTAGCGCAGTGATTACAACAATACACATTTAATTGATCTTCTATGCCATGACCGATGATTCTACAGCCACAATGGCCACAAATCGGTGCTAAACGGGCAATGGCGCATTCGAAACAATCAAAATCATAAGATTTATCTTGCATCACCACGCTAAAGGTATTGGCATAGGTATTACCGCATAAACAACAAGCTGACATAAGCATATCCTCTTAATCAAAAAACTCGAGACTATGCAATAATCATGCCTTATTCGGCGGTATCTTCACTCGGCAATTCGGATTTTACCGCGTAATCACAATTTTTTTGCGGGCAAACTTTTTCGGTACCACGTCGTTTAGTCGTTTTCAAAATCAACATCGGCCAGCGACATTGTGGGCAAATCTCTTCAATGGGGTCGCTGTTGACCGCGTGTTTGCAATCGGGATAGCGACTGCAGGCAAAGAAAAACGTCCCGAAGCGCGATTTACGCTTGATCATCGAGCCTTCATGGCATTCGGGACACCGCACTCCGGTATCCGCCGGCTTTTCAAGCGATTCAATATGCTTACAATTCGGGTAATTGGTGCAGCCGATAAACCGACCGTAACGGCCCCGTTTGTATTGCAAAGGATGACTGCAATCAGGACAGGATCTGGGTTCGGGTAATTCGGTTGGTTCAGGAATCGCATCTTTGTCATCGTTAGCATTACGGGTATAGCTACACTCCGGAAAGGCCGAGCAACCGATAAAACGACCGCTTTTACCAAGCCGCAACGTCAGAGGCGCGCTACAGGTAGGGCACAATTCATCAAGCGGTTCTTGCGTCACATCTTTGCGTTGCACGGTGTCGCCAACCACTTCAACGCGATCTTTAAATGGCAGCCAAAAATCTTTCATCACCGGCAACCATTTCTTCGACCCTTCAGCGATTTGATCTAAGGT
>CANCKG010000092.1 GCA_947378515.1 Gammaproteobacteria bacterium
AACGACACTCAAATCACGTAAAATAGCTCATCAAAATTTATCCAATGAGAAGCCCTATGCGTATTTGGCAAGTAGACATGAGTTTAGCAGCCCTGGATTTGCGCAGTAAAAATACGCTGATGGAACACTTGGGGATGAATTTCATGGAAATTGGCGACGATTATTTGATTGCTCGGATGCCAGTGGATCACCGCACCCACCAACCCCTGGGCATCATGCACGGTGGCGCGTCTTGTGTACTCGCAGAAACCGTCGGCAGCACAGCCGCTAATTGTTGTGTCGATTTTGATAAATTCTATTGCGTGGGCTTGGATATCAATACCAATCATATCCGCTCGATTCGGACAGGCTTTGTTTATGGCACCGCCAAAGCTTATCACTTAGGCCGCACCACTCAAGTGTGGAGCATTGAAATTCACGATGACCAGCAGCGCTTGATTTCCATCAATCGCTTGACCATGGCAGTATTAAATAAAAAATAATTTGTATACTATTCAGCACATTTTTTATTTTTTACGTAGATCTTGATTGGTAGCTCCTTACACGATGGGGGATTGTTAAGGGGGCTGATCTGGAAACAGAAAAAGCGTGAGCTTTTTCCAACGTAGCCATACACGGATGTTTATGGCCGGGTTTACTCATAAAGCAGGATAGCTTTATGAGTAAACCCGCGATCTTGGAAGTCAAAGCTGTTCATCCCTGTTTTGACTTCCAAGTCATGCCAAGAGCGTCATTGCTCTTGGCATGACGGTAAAAAATACTGTGTATTTTTTACTTCTCACCCTCTTTAACCCGCACTGCTGCTAAGTTTCCCGCGCGTATGTGCTGAATAGATATAATAATTTGTGAAACTGGGTGTTATGCGTGACATTGGTATTACATTCAATGCGAATGAATTAACACAGTACAATTGGAATCCGCCTACCTCGCTGCCAATACAGAAATCAACGACGCCTTTGAATGCACCTCAGTCGATGGATTAGATCATGA
Source organism: Gammaproteobacteria bacterium (assembly GCA_947378515.1). Classification (GTDB taxonomy): domain Bacteria; phylum Pseudomonadota; class Gammaproteobacteria; order CAISUE01; family CAISUE01; genus CAISUE01. The sequence goes on from CANCKG010000092.1 coordinate 991, forward strand.
TGAAGCGTGGTAATAGTTAAAAAAGGCTATCCAAAGCAGAGCGAACCTGATGCTCTGGTTGTTCAAGTACCACCGCAGATGCATCTTGATCAAACTTAGCAGTAAGCGCGTCTAACCAAGTCCAATCATTGAGTTGATCAACCATAGTTCACTCCATCACTCTTTAAATGCTTGATCAATAGCGAAATAACGATCAGTGCCGATGATTTTTTCACGTTCATTGAACGACACCATTTGATCAGCCATGCTGGCACTATTGCCTCGCTCTTTAATGATCGCTAACGTCACTTGCATTGCTTTGATCGCGGCGCGTTGTAAATCCGAGGGGATAATCACCAGTGAATAACCCATGGCTTGCAATTGATCCACCGGCACCATCGGCGTCTTACCGCCAGCAAACATATTGATCAATTTTAGCCCTGGCACCTCTCTAGCAATCGCTTCGATTTGCGCTAAAGTTTCCGGTGCTTCAACAAAAAGCATATTCGCGCCCGCTGCGGCATAGGCTTTAGCACGCTCCATGGCACTGTCAAAACCTTCGACCGCAATCGCATCGGTTCGCGCGATGATTAAAAAATCCGGATCCGTTAAACAGCCGCGCGCTACTTGAATTTTATGGCACATTTCAGCCTGAGAAATTAAACTTTTATTGGCTAAATGGCCGCAACGCTTAGGGAAAGTTTGGTCTTCAAGGTGTAAACCTGCCACGCCGATGCGTTCAAATTCTTGCACTGTGCGCCTAACATTTAAACCATTACCAAAACCGGTATCGGCATCGGCAATCACGGGCAAACCAGTGACATTAACGATATTAGCAAGCACAGCACTGACTTCGGTCATCGTCAATAAACCAATATCCGGATAACCGATGCCACGGGCGATCGCCCCGCCACTGGCATACAGTACGGGGAAACCCGCCGCTTTGGCTAGTAAGCCCGACATGCCATCAAACACGCCGGGCGCGACAAGAATTTCACCACTGGCTAATAATTGCTTTAATACATGCACTGGCTTCATGAAAACGCTCCTTAATGATTGCGTAATTTTCGGGTATAAGACCCTGATTGGCCTAAGCCGGAAAAGACTTGAATCGAGACACTGATAATATGATCGTGGACCAATTGGTCATAATCTTTCAATAATTGTTCGGTAAACCACTTCGATAATTCTTCGACCGTAATATTACGAATAGCAATTAAAATCACATCACGTTTTAAAAACACCATTTGCTCATCGGCGTAATCAACTAACACCCTAGCCTCTTCTTCTCGCACTTTCAAATACGGCGATAACGTCGGGATCAATAAACCTTGATGCAAGGTCTTGCATAGATCATTCATTTTATACCGATAATCACGATAATCAAAGGATAAACCGTTTTCTCCGACAATTAATTCTAACTTAACTGAGACTTGATAATTATGACCGTGAAGGTTCTCGCGATTGGTCGCTGAAAAGATCGTGAAGTGCGCCGCTGAAAAACTCATGCTTTCTTTGTGTAATTCTATGATTGAAATGTGCATTGCTTGCTATAATCGACCCACCTGATAGTTAAGTCACAATTATACAAGCTCTCTATGGCCCGTGCATTCGTTTTATTATTTGATTCTTTTGGGGTGGGCGCATCTGCCGATGCGCATCAATTTGGCGATGTTGGCGCCAGCACCTTAGGCAGCATTGCATCAGCCTGTGCCGCGGGCTTATGCGACACCGTTACCCGCACTGGCCCTTTGCAGTTACCGCAATTGAACGCTTTAGGTTTGGGCCATTTAGCGCACTTAAGCGCTCAAAAAGCCTTGCCAGGCTTAAACATCGATCACCAACCCCAAGGCGCTTGGGGGATTGCCCAAGAATTGAGTCACGGCAAAGATACGCCCAGTGGTCATTGGGAAATCGCTGGCGTCCCGGTACTATTCGACTGGGGTTATTTTACAGGCACGCCGTGTTTTCCAGCTTCTTTAATCGAAGCGCTGTGCCTTGAGGGCCAATTACCCGGGATACTGGGTAATAAACACGCTTCTGGCACCGAAATTATCAATGAACTGGGAACCGAGCATTGCCGCACCGGTTGCCCGATTGTCTATACCTCAGCCGATTCGGTTTTTCAAATCGCTGCTCATGAAGAACATTTTGGTTTAGAGCGGCTCTATCAATTATGTGACATTGCCAGGCGTTTAGTGGATCCTTATAACATTGGCCGGGTCATTGCCCGACCCTTCTTAGGCACCGAAGGCCACTATGTTCGCACCGGCAATCGTCGCGATCTGGCCGTCAATCCACCGGCCTTAACATTATTAGATTATTTGAAAAATGCCGGCCATGAAGTGATCGCCATTGGCAAAGTGGCGGATATTTATGCCCATTGTGGCATTACCCAAACCATCAAAGCCGATGGCAATGCAGCTTTATTTGAAAAAACCTTGCTTGCCCAAAACAATGCACCAACCGGCAGCTTAGTCTTTACCAATTTTGTCGATTTCGATATGCACTATGGTCATCGGCGCGATATCACCGGCTATGCCACGGCACTTGAATACTTAGATGCTCGCTTACCGGAATTTATCGCTCAGATGCAACCCGATGATATCGCCGTCATTACCGCCGATCATGGCTGCGACCCAGGCTGGCCTGGGTCTGACCATACGCGTGAATATATCCCGGTGCTATTCTTTGGCCCCAAAGTAAAACCACAAGCCTTAGGAATTCGCTCTACCTTTGCCGATATTGGCCAAACGATTGCCGCACATTTAGCTATTGCACCGCTAGCTTATGGAACAAGTTGTCTCTAACTATACCCATCGCACCTTAAGGTGTGATGGGTATAAATTTAAAATAGAGGTATACCGCTCGCCATGGGCACACTTTAAATCGCTAATCTCGCATCTTCATTGGCGAGCGGTATAGTGACCCATCACTAAATGGTCTTCGACTTTAGTGACGCCAGGAACTGACGCGGCAATTTTAACCGCCATTTGCTCTTGAGCTGCAGATTCAACAACGCCACTTAATTGCACAATGCCACTACAACTAGTGACCGTAATCGGCAAGTATTTAACCGTTGGATTTGCCATCAACGTTGATTTAACTTTCGAGGTTAACGCGCTATTATTCATGTATCCCCAAATACCTTCTTGATTAGAGGTACTCGCAACACAAGCAACGACAGAGACGGCTATCCCCAACGCTAAAATAATACTATATAAGCTATGAACGCTGTGCACAGATGTTTTCATAAAATGCCTCACATGGTTAAGTCTGTTTGTGTCACCTATTGTAAGACTAAGCCGAACACTTACCCGTTTTAGTCAAGAAATTTATCGAAATACACAAAAAACTTTGCCGTTTAGGGCGAGACTGAATAGCGCGGGCATCAGAGATGACTTTTACAGTTAAATTGAGCACATTTGGTAACCATTCAGCACATTTTATGTGGAACTACGTAAAATCGCTCTGATGGCTTGATTGGCGATAATGATCGTCAAAGTGAAACCATGAAATAAAAATATTTTTTAACCTCGAAAGTGTCTACTAGACTGTGTCTTAGCTCATTCAAG
>CANCKG010000093.1 GCA_947378515.1 Gammaproteobacteria bacterium
GAACGCAAAGACGCCGCTTAAAGCTAAAAAAACACCGATCAACAACTCAGAGGAGATAAGCATGCTCGAGGCTTAATAGTTGATCACTGAAGCAAAATAATGGGGAATTATAATTGTCGTCGATAGGGAATTATAGTTGACGCTAGACACTCTGGACTTAAATTTAGCGTTACTTAATCTCTGTGTTAGTATTGACGTCACCGTTATTCACGAAAGTAGCGATTGCCAAAAGGAGTTAAAGGTGCCTATGACAAACATTATTCCCGCCTCTGTTTATCAGCGTCGCGATGGTTTAACGGCAGAGCAATTTTATGTGCAATATCAACACTCCATCGACAATCCCGATGTTTTTTGGGGTAAGCAAGCCAACCTGTTGGATTTTAGTCAGTCATGGCAACAAGTGTACACCGGTGATTTTTCTCTAGGCAGTAGCCAATGGTTTGTCGGCGGTACTTTGAATACTTGTTATAACTGTATTGATCGTCATTTACCAAAGCACGGTAATGCGCTGGCCTTGATTTGGCAAGGCGAGCAAGAGTCATTGGTTAAACGTTACACTTATCGACAATTGCATGAGCAAATTTGCCGTTTAGCCAATGTGTTAACGACGTATGGTATTTGTGCCGGTGATCGCGTGGGTATTTATTTGCCGATGATTCCAGAAGCGGTAATCGCGATGCTAGCGTGTGCGCGGCTTGGCGCGGTGCATTGCGTAGTGTTTGCCGGTTTTTCAGCCGAATCCCTGGCTAATCGTTTTAACGATATTAGTTGTCGATTAGTTATCACGGCAGAACAAAGTATACGCGCCGGTAAAACGCTTTTATTAAAGCAACAAGTCGATATCGCGTTAACACAGTGTGCTTTAGTAAAAACTGTCTTAGTGGTGTCCGCGGGGCAGAATTCTGATTGGGTAGATGGTCGCGATATCGATTATCAGCAAGCAGTCGATCAAGCCAGTACTGATTACCCTTGTGTGATGATGTCGGCTGAGGCGCCGTTATTTATTCTGCATACTTCTGGTTCAACAGGTATACCCAAGGGTGTCGTGCATCGAACCGCCGGTTATTTACTCTACAGTGCATTGACTTTTAAAGTGTTGTTCGATTATCAACCAGGAGATGTGTTTTGGAGTACAGCCGATATTGGTTGGATCACCGGTCATTCTTATAGTATTTATGGTCCATTGGCAAATGGTGCGACTGTACTATTATTCGAAGGACTGCCTACTTATCCCGATGCTAGTCGCTGTTGGCAAATTATCGATCAACATCACGTAGCGATTTTTTATACTGCACCGACGTTGCTTCGCAGTTTGATGCGAGAAGGCGATGGTTATTTAGTAAATAGTTCCCGTGCCAGCTTACGCGTCTTAGGGACGGTAGGGGAACCAATCAATCCTTCTGTGTGGCAATGGTATTTTGAAAAGATTGGTCAGAGCCGCTGTCCGATTGTTGATACCTGGTGGCAAACGGAAACCGGTGGAGTGTTGATCGCGCCGATCGTCGGCATTACGCCATTGCAACCAGGAGCCGCTAGTCAGCCTTTTTGGGGGATTGCTCCGGCGCTGATGGATGATCAGCTGCAGGTATTGACGGGCGTGGCCAGTGGTAATCTAGTCATTCAACAACCGTGGCCAGGTTTGATGCAAAGTATTTATGGCGATCATCAACGCTTTTTAACGCAATATATGGCTCGTTTCCCTGGAAATTATTTAACGGGCGATGGCGCTAAGCGTGATGAAATAGGTACTTATTGGTTAATGGGTCGGTTAGATGATGTGGTGAATTGTTCTGGCCATCGTATTGGCACGGCTGAAGTAGAAAGTGCCTTAATCGCCCAGGGGGATATTGCCGAAGCGGCGGTGGTGGGTTTTCCTCATGCGATCAAAGGTGAGGGTATCTACGCCTTTGTGACACCAAAATCTGGCGTGCTACCATCGATGGCATTAAAGCAAGCATTGATTCGACAAGTTGCCAGTATCATTGGTCCGATTGCTAAACCAGATGTCATTCAATTTACAGAAAATTTGCCAAAGACGCGGTCAGGCAAAATCATGCGCCGCCTTTTAAAACAAATAGCAGCTGGCAGTGATGATTTTGGCGATACTTCGACGCTGACTGATCCGGCAGTATTAACGCAATTATTGCGGCAGCGCGAGATCGAGGATTAAAGCTTGGATAAATTTGCGGTGAATACTATGTGGGTCCAGCAAGAAACACTCCGGCCTTTAGGTCGGAGTGTTTTAGACTTGGAAGAGGTGTGCAAATCGAACAAGTCCGCACCTTGTGAAACCTTAGGCGTAGGCCGAGGTACGGTGCTCCTACCGCCCTGAAGGGCTGGGTTTCAAACCAGCTAAGGAATTTGGATGAACAGTATACTTCACAAAATCGGGGGTTAGCATGCAAGAAAAATTAGCAGGGCAATTTGTGACGTTAATTCCTTTAACTGAAAGCCATCGTGAAATATTAAGACCATTGGTCGAAGATGCTAATATTTGGGCGTACATGCCGAGCATCTCCACTGGCAAGTATTTTAATGACTGGTTTGATAAAGCACTTTCCGCGCAAACCTCTGGCAGCCAGATGCCGTTTGTGGTACTGCGTAATCACGATCAAATAATTGTTGGTTCAACGCGCTTTTATAATATCGATTACGACAATAAGCGATTACATATTGGTTATACGTGGTATGTGCAAGAAGCCCGAGGCAGTCAAATTAATCCAGAAGCAAAATGGTTGCTGCTTAAACTGGCTTTTGAATCGCTGGATGTTAATCGCGTCGAATTTAATGCTGATGCGCGAAACTTGCGTTCTTGTGCCGCGATTGAAAAATTGGGTGCTATAAAAGAAGGTGTGTTACGAAAACATATGCTTGTCCACAATGATTATGTGCGTGATACGGTGGTATTTAGCATTATTAAAGATCAATGGCTTGCTGTGCAAGAAAATTTGCAAGTACGTTTAAAAAGTGGCGGCAAAGGTTAACATAGTTGAAGTTGTCGGTTTGCTTCAACTCGTTAAGGGCAATTGGGGGTGTTTTAGTGATTGGGACTTGAACAACCAAACTAAGAGAATTGTTTGCAGTCGCAAGCGCTTTCTTTCATATTGACTTTATAACTGTTTTCACCTCGAAGCGATTCAAGCAGATTTTGCTTGGAAGCCGCAGGAATCTCTCTTTATTTACATGGGGGGAGAGTGTCAATCTACGTTTCTATTCATCCATGTTATCATGCCCACTAACTAATAAAAATGCAAAGGTAAATTCATGTTAAAAGCAATTCAAGCAAAAATTGAACAATTAGCCAGTGATAAAAAACAAAATGAAATAGTTACTTTTCTTGAAAAAGTATTAGCACAAAAAAAAGTTTCAGCTCAAGAAATATATGATTATTCAAAAGATTATGTTTGGTCGAATAAATTTAAAAAAGAAGATTATGTCATTACGGCTGACACTATTAGTCAGTTGGGGGTGATGATTTTTGAACTGAAGTTGTCTTCTGAACTTGTCAATGATTTCTTCAAATTAGCAGCAGATCGTGGTTCTAATTGGGGTTGTTACAATCACGCTAGTGAAATGTATAATAAAAATAACCAAGTTGCTTTAATTTATATTAAAAAATCTATTGAGCTTAGTTCTGCTGAAGACCAAAAAGATTTTCAGTTGTTATTTTCTAGAATCTTATGGAAAAATAAGTTGTTTAATGAAGCAAATGTAGCTCTAGTAGAGTATTTGAATCATAAAACTGCACTTTATCATCGTGAGCCTAAGCGTCTTAAAGAACATCAGCAAGATCTTGAAACAGCTATCGCTATCTGCAAAATTCGGTTTGATTTTTATGAGAAGAAACTTGAAGCGATGATAGATCTGGTTGTTATTGAATCGTATATTGATCAGTTAACGCCTTTTTTAACAGGCTATATTTCTTCTTTACCGTTATATGCACCGGCACTGTCACAAGTCGCTTATTTGCAAGGGCAGTTATATGAACGCTTAAAACAACCTGCGCAAGCGATGCAAGCTTATGCCAAAGTCACTGATCTTAAGTATCGTTATTATGCTGATGCAAATATTGCCCGTTTGACTCTAATCAATACGCATATCACTAATAATTTAACATTAGCAAATCCAGCATTAACGGAAGAGATACTTGTCGCAGTTACGAGCACGTTAGCGATTAATACGGTAGAAACCGCGGCAGCTATGCCGCTAAGCCGTGAACCACAGCGTTTTAGTCATCTATGGCAAAGCGGTAACAAACGCATTGATTTTTTTGATTCAGTCGAGCGAAATCGATTATTTAGCGAACAAACTGGCTCGTTATGGGAACGTATTACCGAGAAGCAGAACATTGTTGCCGAGCTTGAAACTCAATTAAAAGCTTTAAAGAAACGCGGTGCGGTAGATTCAACATTAACAGCACAAGTGAAAACCCAAGAGGTGGAAATTTCTGAACTCGTAAAAATTTGCCGTGTTCAAGAAGCGAAAAATGAATATC
>CANCKG010000094.1 GCA_947378515.1 Gammaproteobacteria bacterium
AGGTTAAGCCTAGATGATGCTCCATCGCCATTTCAGCGGCATTTTCAATTTGTGCTAGCGTGCCACCTAAAACAGCGGTAAGCGCTCCGGCAGCCATCGAGCAGGCGACACCCACTTCGCCCTGACAACCCACTTCGGCTCCCGAAATCGATGCTCCTTGCTTGTATAAGATCGCAATTGCCGATGCGGTTAATAAGAAATCGATCACGTCTTGTTGGCACGACGAAGCATAAAATTGCCGATAAATCGTTAATACCGCAGGAATGATGCCGGCCGCGCCATTGGTTGGCGCGGTAACGACCCGGCCACCGGCCGCATTTTCTTCATTGACTGCCATCGCATACATCGTTGGCCATAAAGATAAATTCGGCGTGGTAGCGCGCTCTGGCACACCTTGGGTAGACAGTTTTTGATAGAGATTGGGGGCTCGGCGAATAACATTCAAGCCACCCGGTAAAATACCGCCGGTCACCAAGCCATGCGCGATGCAAGCTTGCATGGTATCGGCAATACGCAATAAATCGGTGCGAATACTGAGTTCATCACGGCTCGCTAATTCATTAAGCATCATCAATTCGGCAATCGTTAATTGATGCGCTTCACACAAAGCCCACAATTCAGCCGCGCTATGAAAAGGGTAAGGACTGACTGTGTCGGTAACCACTGCCGTGGGATTGGGTTCGATGAAGCCACCGCCGATGGAGAAATACTCTTGAGCCACCAATAATTGTCCTTGGGCATCGAAAGCGCTAAAGCGCATACCATTGGTGTGACGTGGCAAGGTCTGACTTTTATGCCATAAAAAATCTGTTTGGTAATCAAAATGTATGTTGTGGTGTGAATCTAAGTTCAAGCAATGCTCATGTTTAATCGTATTAAAACAAGGTTGAATGATCAACGGATCTATCGCTTCCGGTACATAGCCCAATAAGCCCATCAGGATCGCACTGTCGGTACCGTGACCGATGCCGGTTAAGGCCAGCGAACCATATAATTCAATGGTTAAGCGCGTGGTGGCAAGTAGGCTATGTTGTTGCGTTAATTGATCGATAAAGCCTTTAGCCGCTTTCATGGGCCCTACGGTATGGGAACTGGAAGGCCCGATACCAATTTTAAAAATATCAAAAGTACTAATCATAGAATGCACTCAATTTTCAATTAAGTAAGTAAGGGTGTGGTGCGTGACCAAAAAAAACAATAGAAGTAAAAGTAGACTAAAAGTGTGCCGGCAGCAACGGTGCTGATGAAAATAATGGTGACAGCGGTTAATTTTAAGCTAAAGACCAGAAACCATAATAACAATTGGCTTTGTAAGTAGTGACTCAAAAAAGGGCGCATACGCGCTTGGTAGTGGCTTTGCTCGTGGCTAAACAGCCGTTCGAGTAAATTTGCAAACCAGGTACCATCAAGATAGAGCGAACTTAGGATTAACAGGCCAAATGCCAGTAAATGCATGGCATGGTTAGAATGGCTAAGTGTTTCTAAAACACGCACAAGCCAGGGCTGGTAACTATTACTGATAAAGAGTAATAGCAAATAAGGGTTTAAGCATTGGCTTAAGATAGCGGTGCGTACCGATAGGCCTTGACAATAAGGGGCTGCCCGAAAGATTAATGGCGCGCTACTGATTAGTATTAAACTTTGAAATAATAACGCCGCAAGATGTGGGGTGATTTGGGTAGTTGAACCGCTCGAAAAAAATGTAACGGGTGGCAGCCAGTGTTTAAATACGTTATTTGTTAATAATATACAGCTTAAAAAAATACCACTTAAGAGCAATAACGTCCACGCGAAATGTCCGCTTCGGCACCATTGACGGGATAGGTGTTGAAAACGGTTATTTTTAAAGACACTAAAGGCCAATAAAATACTCGTGAGGATGGTGGCCGGTAAGATAGCATGCAAATACGGTATTGTTAACACTAACACGCTGGCACTAAAACTGATCATACCAAGGGTGCTACTAGCATCTCTTAACCAGGTATTACCAAAAATCACTAACGGCGATGCAGCATGACTCCCCTTTGTAAATAATGGCACGATGGTGAGTGGTCGGTGTGTGCGCAGCACGATGGCCGCGACTATTGCCGTAATGGTAGCGGTTACACAGAGTTTGGCATAAAGGTCGAGCGTAAAAAAGGCTGTTTGCCATACGTGCGGTATAGTGTGCAAGGAAAACAAGCCTCCCATTATCAGTGCTAACACTGTGATGGTGGCTAAATTGAGTAATTGCCACAGCCAAATGGTGTGTATTTGCTTGACTTTATTAACGGCTAAAGTGCTCGTCCCGCAGATCAGGCCACCCTTAGAATGAAGCACGATAAAAATGGCGAAGCCCAGAAAGGCAAAATCCATTTTCAGTGGCCAAGCTAATAGTGTCGGGAAGCCATAATATAAAATGGCTGCACCCATAAAACATATGAGGTAACGAAAAATATAATTGGCGTTGTAGTCAAGCTTGCGCATGGCGAGCTTTATCGATAGCACTCAGAAGTGCTTTGGCGGTATCCGAATTTTCTGGCACTTGACGCAATAATTGTTGCCATAAATCGATGGCATGTTGGTAGTGTTTATCTTGATAAGCGATTAAAGCGGTTAAATTAAGCGCGCCGGGATTATTAGGGTCGAGATTTAAGACTTGGTGTAAATAATACGCGGCTTTTGCCGCATGCCGGCCGCTTAAATAGCAGCTTTCTGCTAACGAAAGTTGCACGTCGCGTTGATTGGGTAATAAGATATTGGCGTGGGAAAAAGCATCGATAGCTAATGAATACTGATTATCGGTGAAATACAAGCGGCCGAGTAAATACCAAGCGCGCGAATCACTCGGATGTTTTTTTAATTGTGCTTGCAATAGCGTTATCACTTTATGAGAACCGCCGAGGGTATTTAATACGGCTTCAGCTTGCCGGCTAGTTTTTTGCGCGTGATAAAAGTCCACTAAAGCGGGAGCGCTGCCTTGTTGCCAATAAAAACCACTACTTGCGGCGATGAGGGTCACACTGAGTAGCAACCTGATCGTTAAGTGTGCGTGGGTGGCAAACGCTGGCGTGCTAGCCTGGGTCTGGGTAATTAAATATTCACGTTGTAAGGCTAAATAATTTTGGTCATAAAGTACTTGGCTGATTTCTGCGCGCGTCAATTGTTGGTTTAATTCTTGACTCGCTGATTGATACCACGCACGCAAGTTTAGGTCGGTTGAAGAGGTTAAAGTGGGTGTGGGGCGCTGTGAAGACCACAGTAATTGTCCTAACGCGATCAAGCAAAATAGGCTCAGCATCGCTGCAAAAAGTAACGTCATTTTAAAAGTTTCTCTAAGCTTTGTGTTTCTTTCTGTGATAAAGGCGCTTGAAGGTTCGTGTTTTTACGTTGCCTAAGTAGTTTCATTAATAGTCCTAAAGCGCCGAACAATAAGATAAAGGGGCCTAACCATAACACATAATTTTTAGGGCTAAAGGTGGGCTTAAATAAAATAAATTCACCATAACGGGCGCTTAAATACGCCTCGATCGCAGCGTCGGATTTATGCTGGTACACTTGTTCGGCGATTTGCTGTCTTAATTCAGCTGCCAATGGCGTATTCGATTCGGCTAAAGCTTGATTTTGACAAACGACGCAGCGTAATTCACGGGTTAATTGCTGATAACGATTGTGTTCAGTGATGTTTAGGCTGGAAGTGTCAGCATGCAGGGGTTGTGTGCAGCAAGCTAGCAGCAGTAGCAACCCACAGATTTTTAAGTAAATAGTCATTTCTGAAATGTACCATAAAAACCACCCGTCATCCAATAGGGATGAAAAACACACTGATTAAAATCAATAACAATAAAACACCTAAAATGCCATTGTAAAAATTCAAGTTCCCAGATTGTAATAAGCGAACCCGAGTGGAGATTATCAACATCCAACGCACAATCGGCGTAAATAAATAGCGTGTGAAGAGGGCGGTTGATTGATGAATGAACGTGACTCGTTTAAGAAAATAGGGCTTACTATGGTATTCAAAGATTATTTTATTGCGTGGCAAATAAATAAAACGATAAAAATAATGCATGGCATTTGAAAAAGTGAGTGCCGTGGTAGCCGCTGAATTTCTTTCTGGCAGCAAACCACCGTACCACAGCGGCGCACGTTTAATGGGGAAGTGACGGTTTTTAAGAATGAAGCCAATCGGTATGAGGGCGATCAGTGGCGTTACCAGCACCAGTAAAGCCGGAGAAATAAAGGCAAAATGGGCATTTAAAGGTACCAGTAGCCAACCGGTATGCATCAAAGCGGTGCTATCAAATTGAAACCAATCGACGGCCATCACGCGCAACGCATCTAGCCATCGTACCATGCCAACCGCAAGCGTTAAGATACACATTCCCAACAGAAACACCGAAATTTTAATGACGGAGGGAATGGGGAAATGTTTGCGTGTTGGTGCGCCAAGTAAGCCAATACCAAAAACTTTGACAAA
>CANCKG010000095.1 GCA_947378515.1 Gammaproteobacteria bacterium
ATCGCCCGCTTAGTGTCTGAAGAACACGGTAAATTACTCGATGATGCCCGCGGTTCGGTCTTGCGTGGTATCGAAGTTGTCGAACTAGCGTGTGGTGGACCACAATTATTAAAAGGCTGGTTTTCAGAAAATGTTGCGACGGATGTTGATTGCACTACCATGCGCCAAGCACTGGGTGTTTGTGTTGGTATCACGCCATTTAATTTTCCAGCGATGATTCCGCTGTGGATGTTTCCGCTTGCCCTGGTCTGCGGCAATACCTTTGTGTTAAAGCCGTCAGAAAAAACCCCTTCTTGCCCTTTAAAACTGGTCGAATTATTGTATGAAGCAGGCTTACCCGATGGCGTACTCAATCTCATTCAGGGCGATAAAATCGCGGTCGATGCGTTAATTACCCATCCTGATGTTGCGGCGATCAGTTTTGTTGGCTCAAGCACGGTAGCCGAAATCATTCACAATACTGGAATCGCACATGGCAAAAGGGTCCAAGCCTTTGGTGGCGCTAAAAATCACGCCGTGGTAATGCCCGACGCCAATCTCGACCAAGCTGCCGAAGCCATTGCCGGCGCCGCGTTTGGTTCAGCCGGTGAACGCTGTATGGCACTATCGATTGCCGTGGTGGTGGGGCCAGACACGGCCGATCAATTAGTTGCAAAACTCACTACCCGTAGCCGACAAGTAACACTGGGAGCAGGCGCTGAAAAAAATGCTGAAATGGGCCCGTTGATCAGTTACGAACACGTAAACAAAGTCAAAAGTTATCTTGAATTAGGTGTAGCTGAAGGTGCGACGTTACTGGTCGATGGTCGAGACGTGACCAATAGCCATGCGGCTAACCAACAAGGCTATTACTTAGGCGCTTGTTTATTTGATCACGTTAATGCTGGCATGCGCATTTATCAAGAAGAAATTTTTGGGCCGGTGCTTGGTATCGTGCGCGTCAATACATTTAAAGAAGCACTGGATTTAGTCAACAACCACCCTTATGGCAATGGTACCGCTATTTTTACCCGTGATGGCGATACCGCGCGAACCTATGCCTCTCACGTGCAAGTCGGCATGGTCGGCATCAATGTACCGATTCCCGTGCCTGCACCCTTCCATGCCTTTGGCGGCTGGAAAAAATCGATCTTTGCCGATATTGCCATGCACGGCACTGAAAGTATTCAATTTTTCACCCGCTTAAAAACGATTACCACGCGGTGGCCAGCACATGATGTTCGCGACAACAATGCCTTTCATATGAAAAGTTCTTCAGATGCATCGACAACCATTGAATAAGGAGTCTTTATGAAAATCGGCTTTATTGGCTTAGGTCACATGGGAGCCCCCATGGCAACGAATCTTTGTCAAAAGGGTTTTGACGTCACGGTGTTTGATTTAGTGCCACAAGCGATCGAAACCTTGGTCACGGTCGGTGCAACGGCAGCGTTGACTATCACTAGCATTGCCCAGTGTTGCGATGTCATTATCACCATGTTGCCACAAGGCGAGCATGTCGAAGCGGTTTGCACGGGTGATAACGGTTTATTTGCGCATGCTAAGCCAGGCACGTTATTCATCGATTGCTCATCGATTGCAGTCGATATGACGCGACAATTGGCTAAACTGGCTATCAGTAAAGACTGTAGTCACTTAGATGCTCCGGTATCGGGTGGCATGATTGGCGCTATCAACGGCACCCTGACCTTTATGGTCGGTGGTGAACTGAGCGATTTTACGCGTGCCATGTGTTTGTTTGAAGCCATGGGCATCCATATCTTTCATGCTGGTGGTCATGGTAATGGTCAAGCCGCAAAAATTTGCAATAATATGCTCTTAGGTATTTCGATGATCGGCACTTCTGAAGCCTTTGTATTAGCGAATAAACTGGGCTTAGACAATCAAACCTTTTTTGATATTGCTTCCAATGCTTCCGGACAATGCTGGTCGATGACCCATTATTGTCCCGTGCCAGGCCCTGTCCCCACTTCACCGGCTAATCATGCTCATCAACCCGGCTTCACCACAGCGATGATGTTAAAAGATTTACGATTAAGCCAAACGGCTGCCGCACAAGTTGGCGTCAGCACACCTCTGGGTGCATCAGCGATGGCACTTTATACACTGTTAAACAACCATGGCTTAGCGCAAACGGATTTTTCAGCCATCATCAAATTATTACAAGGCGATCTTAAATAAACCATGGCAGCTCCTAAAAAAAACACTCGCGCGACCCCTAAAAAAACGATTCCTAGCAAAACACCGGTTAAAAGCACTCACTTGAGTGTACGCTTACGTGAAAGCCTCTTAATTATTAGTATCGCTTTAAGTGGTTATTTATTCAGTGTCTTACTTGGCTTGCAGACTTCTATCAATAATAATGGCGGCTCATTTGGCGCCTTTATCGCCCATGGCTTGATCAATGCTTGTGGTTATTTGGCTTACCTTATCCCTATCACGCTGCTGTACAGTGGCTATTTGTTATTTCGCACGCGGATTTTTATCGCGACTGAAGATTATCCGCGCCTCTTATGGCGAATAATCGGTTTTTGGTTTACCTTATTAAGCCTTTGCTCCATAGTCGATATTGGCCTCAAGCCAATCAATCACAGTCTTAGTGCTGGTGGTTACTTTGGTGCTTGGTTCAGTGATTTATGGTTTGATTGGTTTGGCTTAAGTGGCAGCATCGTCATCTTAATCAGTCTCTTTCTAACGGGCATTAGTTTATTGACCGGTTTATCTTGGCTCAAAGCCTTTGAATACTTAGGGAAATTCTTATTATTTGTCATCGTGGGTACCACCGCACTGATGATTCGTTGTCAACAATATTTGAAAAATCGCAAAATTACCCGCACCATCGCCAAGCCGATAAAAATCACCAAGGCACCGCTGCAATACCAAGAAAAAAAAGCGGCCGCCATCAGCGTACCACCGAAAATTACTGCCCCCATTAAAATTATCGAGCCCTCAACACGCGCGAATAAAGATCGTCAAGCCACCCTCTTTAAACACTTAGACAATGCTACTCTGCCTTCGCTTAATTTACTGGATCCACCCGATACGGGTATTCGTCATACCGTACCGACAGCTACCTTAGAATTAGTTTCGCGTGATGTCGAAGCACGCTTACTCGAATTTGGTATCGAAGTACAAGTCGTTGCCGTGCATCCGGGACCTGTTATCACCCGATTTGAAATGCAATTAGCCCCCGGCATTAAAGTCAGTCGCATCAGTACCCTGGCTAAAGATTTAGCGCGCTCACTCTCCGTCACCAGTGTTCGTATCGTCGATGTCATCCCTGGTAAAACCACGGTTGGGCTCGAAGTCCCCAATGAACACCGCGAAATCGTTCGCTTGTCAGAAGTGCTGGCATCACAACCTTATGATCAAGCGAAGTCTCCGTTAAGCTTAGCTTTAGGAAAAGATATTTCCGGTAATCCCGTCATCGTTGATCTAGCTAAAATGCCGCATTTATTAGTCGCAGGAACAACGGGCTCAGGTAAATCGGTGGGTTTAAATGCGATGATTTTAAGCTTGCTGTTTAAAGCTAGCCCAAGTGAAGTGCGCTTGATCATGATCGACCCAAAAATGCTGGAATTATCAATCTACGAAGGTATTCCGCACCTATTAACCCCTGTTGTCACCGATATGCGTGAAGCCGCTAATGCGCTGCGTTGGTGTGTGGCTGAAATGGATCGACGTTATAAATTAATGGCAGCATTGGGTGTGCGTAATTTAAGTTCTTATAATGCCAAAGTAACGGAAGCTGAAAAAACCGATAAACCCTTAATCGATCCTTTATGGAAGCCTTCCGGGATGCCGGGTGAAAGCCCAGACTTGCTCGGTACATTACCGTGGATCGTGGTGATCGTCGATGAATTTGCCGATATGATCATGGTGGTCGGTAAAAAAGTCGAAGAATTGATTGCTCGAATCGCGCAAAAAGCACGGGCTGCGGGTATTCATATGATACTTGCCACCCAAAGGCCGTCGGTTGATGTTATCACCGGTTTAATCAAAGCCAATGTACCAACTCGAATTGCCTTTCAAGTCTCGTCTCGCATCGATTCACGGACGATTTTAGATCAACAAGGAGCCGAGCAATTATTAGGTCATGGCGATATGCTGTATTTAGCGCCGGGAACCGGTTTACCAATTCGCGTGCACGGCGCTTTTGTCGATGATCCTGAAGTGCATCGGGTAGTAGCTGATTGGCACACCCGTGGTGAACCCGAATATCTCCTCGATGTCAGTGTCAGTTACGATCCCGCCGATAATGATGGCATTGGGGACACTGACAGCGAATCGGACCCGTTGTATGATCAAGCGGTACAAATTGTCTTAGAATCCCGAAGAGCATCCATTTCTAATTTACAGAGGCGTTTGAAAGTGGGTTATAACCGATCAGCACGGTTGATTGAAGCGATGGAAGCAGCAGGACTCGTGAGTGCGATGGAAAGC
>CANCKG010000096.1 GCA_947378515.1 Gammaproteobacteria bacterium
AAACACCCTCTGATCACTAGGCCCGGCACTAACTTGGTGATATATAACGCCGCGCCAATATTCACTAAGGCTAACACTAAAAACACTTGACTAACACGCAGACCCAAACTTAACATCAGCATCGTCGCTAGCATCGCAATGCACATAAATAGCGCATTAAACACATTATTACTGGCAATCACCCGCGCGCGATGCGTCGCAGCACTGCATTGCTGCATGATGGCATATAAAGGAATAGTATAAATACCGCCTGCGATACTGATCGCCACTAAATCCACACAAATCCGCTCGCCCTGAAACGTCGCCAAAAATTGGCTGATACTGATTAGTGCGCCGCTGGGCTGTAAAAAATGACTGGCGGCAAAATACATATCGATGGTGAAGACCGTCATGACGATGGCACCAAGCGGCACATAGAGCGCTGTAATGTTTCCTTTCAATAATTTATTACACCACAATGACCCGAGTGCCAAACCGATCGAAAATAACGCAAAAAAAAGCGTTACGACAGGTTCTGCTGCGTGTAAATCCTGCCGCGCAAAAACGGGTAATTCAGACAGAAAAACCGCCCCAAACAGCCAAAACCAAGAAATCCCGATTATGCTTAAAAAAATCTCGCGCTGCTGCTTGGTATAAGTTAATAACTTGACCGTTTCACTAAAGATATTATAATTCATGATAAGCGCTGAATTACTCGCTTGACTATTGGGAATACATAAACTACCGATAAAACCACTGAGCGCTACGAGTAAAATAATACTCGAAATAATCGTGGCGCCGTGAGTGCCTAGAATCAATAAGCCCCCTAGAATCGTCCCTAACAAGATCGCCATGAAAGTGGCCGCTTCGATTAAACCATTACCGGCAATCAATTCATCTGTCGCTAATTGCTCTGGTAATAAGGCATATTTTAATGGCCCAAAAAAAGTCGCTTGTGTTCCCAGGGCAAACAATACGACCATTAAGAGCCATTGATTTTGCCAATAAAAGCCTGCGGTAGCGACGCTCATAATCACTATTTCAAACATTTTAATAAAGACGGCAAGCCGCGCCTTGGGGTATTTATCAGTCAGTTGACCGGCTGTGGCAGAAAACAAAAAGAATGGCACAATAAAAATACCCGCTGCCATTGCCACTAAAATTTGCGCATTCGTAGCCGTGGCAAAACGATAAGTAATCAAGATAATCAAGGCATTTTTAAAGACATTGTCATTAAAGGCACCAAAGAACTGGGTGATAAACAAAGGTAAAAAACGACGTGCGGTTAACAACGAAAATTGTGCGTATTGCTTCATGCTTAAAGCTCTTAAAAGAATGTGATCGGCGGCTAATTAAGCCATTATCAATGCTATCGACAACCGATTGCAATAGTACCTTGACACACGAGGGTTGAATGTTATCATCAGCCCGGCATTCAATCATGGAAAGCAACTTGTCTTATGACCCCCATTCATCTAGTAGAACTTATTATTACCTTTATAGCCGGTGGCTTAGTCGCAGGTTTTACCTCTGGAATGTTTGGCTTAGGCGGTGGCGCCGTCTTGGTACCTTTATTACTGTTTTTATTACCCAGACTGGGTGCTAGCCCTAATGCCACGATCCATCAAGCTGTCGGCACATCATTAGCCATCATTGTATTTAGTACTTTTACTGCATCAGTAAAACAATATCAAACAAAAAATCTCGCGTTAAATATCCTTAAGCCATGGCTCCCTTTTGTGTTACTGGGCATCATCGGCGCCACGTTTGTCTTTAGCGTGATGCCGGCTTTGCTGCTGGAAGTGACTTTCATGGTTTACTTGTTATTATGTGCCGCTTACATGGTGTTTAAAAAACCACCTAAAGCAGTCTCACTCCAAAATGAACAGAAAATACCGTTCGCCGCCAATGCGCTAGCTGGTACCTTTGTCGGTGCACTGTCGATTTTTTTAGGTGTTGGCGGCGGGACATTCACGGTACCTTTTTACTTAACCTATCAATATTCCTTGAAAAGAGCGATTGCGCTATCTTCTGCCACTGGCTTCTTCGTCGGCATCGTGGGAACCATTTCTGCCATGTATTCAGGCCATCATATTATTGGGCTAGCCAACTATTCGATCGGTTATGTCAATCTGTTATCTTTGCTCATTATCACCCCATTCAGTATTTTTTCAGCTATTTATGGCGTAAAAATCAATCATCGCTTAGCTGAAAAAACCTTAAATACCCTCTATATCTTTTTTCTTGTGCTGATTATCGCTTACGTGTATTGCCACACCTTTCTCTAACGACTATACCGCTCGCCATTCAAGATGCGAGGCTATTGATTTAACGCGCACCAATGGAGCGCGGTATAGCTTCATTGTAAATTTATACCCATCACACCGGAAGGTGCGATGGGTATATTATGGCAGATAACAGTAATTTTCGGTGAAGCCTCTAGCCCAGATGCAGCGGCACTTTAAAGATTTTCATTTCGTAGACTTTTGACTATTGAAACTGATAGCAGTACGGGTTATATCGGGTTTTCACCGAGAATTGCTGGGCAGATAAGAAGCAAATTGCGACTGCACCCAAAAGCGTGTTAAAGTCACTCAAATGGTGTATTTTCGTGCGAAAAGTGCTACATATACCCATCGCACCTTAAGGTGCGATGGGTATATGTAGCACTTTAAGGTGCGATGGGTATATTTTTAAACAATAAAAATCCTGACTTTTTTGAGCTAAGCTTATGAATCCGACAAACCAACTATTAGCCACCCTGAAATCACTGTTCTTCGGTGCGAGCAGCGAAACTGTCCCAGCACCAGAAGTGATTGCAGCGCCTATTGTCGCGAATTTAGCCAATACTCAACCAGGGTACCATCGTAGGTATGTGCCTGGTGATGGTAACTGCGGTTATGCTGCAACTGATCTTGATGGTAAACAAGGTGATGCCGCGCGTGAGGCGGCCCATACGTTATTAAAAAATAATCTGCAGTATCCCATTGTTTGTGAATTATTAAAGCCGGCGTTGCGTGAAATGCTAACGTTTGCGGCAACACCGGTGACACCTACAGAAAGCAAGCGCAAATTTAAGGGGCAAGGTTCAGATCTTAAAGAACAAAAACACGAAGAGGATCTTAAAGAACGAACGAATGCAGCAATTTTTTTACGTTACTTAAAAGAGGAGAGTAGTATACCGTTTGCAATCTCTGGTGATAAGAAGCAATTTGATAACATTCTTTCTCATTTAGAATACTTAGTTACACTGCCAAAGGTAATTCAAGATTTCATTGATTTTGATATGATCGTAAATCACGCGTACGCGCACCCTTACGTATTACGAGCACTGGCTTTCATTAAGGGCATTGAATTAAATATTTGGACAATTACTAATACTACTGGCGAACTCGTTCCCCATACTTCGGGGATTCATTTGGGAGCTGATTATTGCCCTAATACAAAAAACGTTTCAGCTGAGCGTCAAGATATTGTCTATGTCAATGGGAATCATTTTGATAAGCTAGAACTGGTTGGTTATCCTGCCCAAGTTCCTAATAAGGGTATTCAACAAGTTTTAACATTGTCTGACTATCTGCACGCATTCCATATGCAGTTAACTGCTTATAAAAAGGATTTAGAGCTAGAACTAGCTTGCGCTAGTTTCTTTCGTCGAAGAAAACAAAAACGCTTAACCGACGTCCAGCGTTTATTAACCGATATTACCGAGTGCCAGCAGGCATTAGCCAGTGACCTCAGTGACCCTTCAATTCTATGGATTAAAGAGAGGTTAAGCGCGCTAATAACTCGCATTAATGACATTGACAAGGGTATTTCTCGTGAACACTCGCTAACAACCAGTCGATTGCACACCTGCCTGGCTAACACGACTAATCTCAAAACTGCTATTCATGAGCGTTTTTCTGAATATGAAAGTAAATCTAAAAGCTCTGCTGCGATAACGTCTAACACTACCGAGCAAAAAAAACTTATTTTAAATCAATGTCTCGCGCGTCTCAAAACAGACCTGCAAACGTATCAAGACGCGTATCGCCTTACATCTTGGACAAGCAGGTTTGTTACCAGCCAAAGAGAGCAAAATACCACAGCTTTATTGACTACTATTGCTAAAATTTCGAGCGACTTAAATAATCGTGGCACGATGACATTGACCCAGTTAAATAACTTGGTTCAGAAATTAAATGCATTAAATGCGCAAATACAAAAAATCCACGAAGAAATTACTACTGAGTATTCGGTCAACAGCCGGTTACTTAAGGCATTAACACCTTACACCATTCAATACTCACATCTTAAAGAGCCAATGACCTATTGGGCTTTACAAACAGCACAGTCACTGGCCAGTGAGATAGTGGCTAAGTATGACAAGACTGACGTAACTATAATAGTTAAGTCTTTTTGTTGCCTGCCACTAAATTCGGCCAAAACTAATGCCATTAATGAAAATAGCACAGCC
>CANCKG010000097.1 GCA_947378515.1 Gammaproteobacteria bacterium
CAATAGATGGCTTCATAGCCGCATCGCCTTTATTCCAACCAGCCGGACAAACGTCACCATATTGATCAAAATACTGGAGCGCATCAATCGTTCTTAACATTTCATCAATATTACGACCCAGCGGTAAATCATTGACGATTTGTGAACGCACAACGCCTTGTTGATCCATAATAAAGGTGGCTCGTAATGCTACGCCAGCAATAGGATGCTCCACCCCATAAGATTGACAAACAAAATGATTGATATCCGCGGCCATAATATAATTAACCGGGCCAATGCCACCCTGGTTAACCGCGGTATTACGCCATGCATTATGGGTAAATTGCGAGTCAATTGAGATTGCTACGACTTCCACGCCACGTGCGGTAAATTCATTCATGCGCTTATCTAGCGCAATTAACTCAGATGGACACACAAAAGTAAAATCAAGCGGATAAAAAAACAATACCGCATACTTATCTCGGATTAAACTACCAAAGTTTAACTCACCGACGATCTCACCATTAGCCAAAACCGCTGCCGTTGTAAAATCAGGCGCTTTGCGCCCTACTAAAACACTCATACCCTTCCCCATCGTTAAGTTAATTTGTTACGCTAATGCGCTCAAAAGCAAAAAGCATGCCAACTTCATTTAATGTTTAATCTACTGCCCTAACATCAGCCCAGCAATTCTCAAGTAAAAACCCGCTATAACCCGCACTGTATCGGTTTTAATGGTCAAAAGTCTACGCAATGAAAATCTTTAAAGTACCGCTGCATTGGGCTAGAGGCTTCACCGAGAATCGCTAACATCAGCCAACAAGGCTTGTAACTCACCTGAAGCATACATTTCTAATACAATATCACAACCACCGATTAATTCACCCTTCACATACAATTGTGGGAAAGTTGGCCAATTAGCGTAACTCGGTAAGGTTTGTCGAATCGCTGGATTCTGCAAAATATCGACACTGGCAAATTCAATTTGACACGCTTTGAGTGTTTGTACTACCCGTGCTGAAAAACCACATTGTGGTTGGTCAGGAGTACCCTTCATATATAACAATACCGGATGCTCGGCTATTTGCTGCTTAATCTGTGACAACGTATCCATTTAAACTAACCCTAATACTAAAGGTAAATAGTATCACTTTTGATAAGAAAATTGTCAATATCGATAATTCATCACTCAGAAGCCGTGTTATACTTACTAAGAGTGCTCGTAGCTTAGTTATGATGAGCATTTTACAGTTTTATTGATAAATTTGTAAAATTTGCCAATAACTGGTATATTCGCGCGACTTTTGACAAACTCCGTCAAATTTATTTTATGAATTTTTTTAGGAATTGATTACTATGAAGAAGAATCTGCTTGCTCTTAGCATCTTGGCATTAGCTTTAACCGCTTGTTCTGGTTCAGACAACAGCACACCTGCTACTGATAGCGCTGCTCCTGCTGCAACGACTGAAGCTGCTGCTCCTGAAGCCGCTCCTGCTGAAAAAGCTCCTGAAGCCGCTCCTGCTGAAGCTGCTGCACCTGCAGCTGCTGCAACGACTGAAGCTGCTCCTGCTGCTGAAAAAGCTCCTGAAGCTGCTGTTCCTGCTGAAAAAGCTGCAGCTTAATTTTGTAGCTGCTGTCAAACAAAAAAACCGAGTCGTCAAACACTCGGTTTTTTTACATGGGCGGTTTTTCGCGCGTGGCGCCAAATGGATATGATAAGTCATTTAACGACCATCTTGGCTTAACACTAAAGTCTTGCTCACTCACGTCACCTGCCTGTAAACGTAAACAACCCGTAAACGCAATCATCGCGCCATTATCGGTGCAAAATTCTATCCGCGGGTAAAAAACTTTAGCCTTAACACACTGTAAACCGAACAATAATTGCGCCCGCAATTGACTATTAGCACTAACACCACCTGACACAACGACCTGAGTCAAACCCGTTTGCTTGACCGCACTTAAGGTTTTCGTCACCAACACATCCACCACGGCCGCTTGAAAAGAAGCAGCAATATCCGCTTGCACTTTAGCACTGGTCAAATCTTCTTTGGCAATTAACTGAGCGACTGCTGTTTTTAAACCGCTAAAACTAAACATTAAATCAGACCGATTAAGCAAGGGCCTAGGTAAACGATAGCGTGTTGGATCACCATTTTTAGCTAAGCGCGCTAATAAAGGCCCACCTGGGTAGGCTAAACCCATTAATTTTGCAGTTTTATCAAAAGCTTCACCCGCTGCATCATCCAACGATTCTCCTAAGACCTGATACACTCCTAACGCTTGGACATTCACCAATAATGTATGGCCGCCAGAAACAATCAACGCTAAAAAGGGAAAGCTTGGCCGATCCGACTCTAATAAAGGCGATAATAAATGTCCTTCTATGTGATGAACACCCAAACATGGCAGTTTTCTGGCAAACGCTAAGCTTTGCGCAAAAGCGGCACCCACTAATAATGCTCCCGATAAACCCGGACCTCTGGTGTAAGCAATACCTTGAATATCATCAAGCTTGTGAGCTGTCTGCAGCAGCAGCCGCTTGATTAATGGCAATAGCTTTTGAATATGATCTCTGGATGCTAATTCTGGCACGACTCCACCATAAATGGCATGTGTCGCTATTTGGCTAAATAGCACATGATCGATCAAGCCAACTTCGCTATCGTAGAGAGCAACTCCCGTGTCATCACACGACGATTCGATACCTAACACTAACATGATGCGACTCTCAATTTTTTACCCAAAGATTGTATTATAAAGCGTAGGCATATGCCGCTCGCCATTCAAGATCCGAGGTTAGTGATTTAACGTGTACCTATGGCGAGCGAGATATCTCTCAATTTATACCTATCGTACCGGAAGGTGCGATGGGTATAGCATCTATTATTTAAATTGCGCCACGTCTTTGGTCGTAGGATCGGCTAAATAACGATACAAGTCTTGGTACATTGCCCATACTTTACGTTGATATGGGACATTTTCTGATGCCGTATACGAATGGTAAGACCCCACTCCTCGCCAAAAATTGGGGCTACTGGCAATGCGTTGACTTAAAATCCAGGTGCCAACATAAACATTGGCACATGGATTAAACTGTAAGGTTTCTTTCGTGTAGCCATAGGTTTTAATTTGCGGCAACCACACGGTATTAATTTGCATCGGCCCATAATCAAAAGAACCATTATTATTGGCTTTTGCCATCCCATTGCGACCACCTTCTACTTTTAAAACGGAAATAATGAGTGTCGCTGGCACAGAATACATCACCGCAGCGCGATTGATGCATTCGATCGGCACATCATTAATGGTTAACGCACTGGACATTTCAGCCTCATATTAGCCATTGGTATGCGCAATCAGCGTAATCATTTCAGGCAATACGTGTTGCAACGCTTGATTAGCAGCCTTAACGCCAGCAATAGGATTAGGGTCTGATGGCACATGAGCCGAAAAATTATTCACCGCTTCAAGCTTGCCTGTCACCCCGTTGGTTACGACTAATTGCACCCGCAAATGGATGACTGAGTGCTGTTTTGTCGCATCAAATACTTGCCGTAATTCCAGCAAATTAACGGTCACAGTTTGATCTATTGGCCCCACAAACGGTGGCGTTAAAACAACCGCCGTGAATAATCCAGAATTTTGCAACGCTTCGCTCAACGCGGCAGTAATCATTGAAGAAGGCAGGGTTTGCCAGCGACTTTCAACAAAATAATTGACTTGGTAAGCGTTGAGTTGGTAAACCATTGACAGACCACGATTCGCCGGGGCAATAAAACCTTCTTTAACCGCCAACGTCTTGGCTGTTTTGGGTATTGCTATGGGGGCAATGGCGGTTGCTTGCAGTTGATAATTTTTAATGTCATGGCTAGGCGTTGCACCTAAATTAAGACACGATACTTGACTGAGTGCTAGGCACAGCAAGCAAATGGTTGTTTTTATTGAACGAAAGCAGTGACTGCGTACGAACATAATTTATTCTCCAGGGCCTAAGGGTTCAGCCGCGCGACCCCGAATTAACATTGATGGATTATCTTGTAAATCACCTAAGACATTATTCAAACTCATCAAGATGCCTTGGTTCAATTGGCTGCTAATCGTGTTATACACTTGACCGGCACTCGATGAAGCATCTGATAAATTCTTCACTAAGAGAGGCATCGCATCGACGCTTAAGCCAATGGCATTTTGATTAGCCGCTAGGCTATGGGTAATTGTCGCTACGGATCGTAAAATA
The DNA here is from genome assembly GCA_947378515.1 of Gammaproteobacteria bacterium. Lineage (GTDB taxonomy): Bacteria > Pseudomonadota > Gammaproteobacteria > CAISUE01 > CAISUE01 > CAISUE01. Next base: position 4,221 of record CANCKG010000097.1, read on the forward strand.
TCACTAATATGATCTTGATTTTCTTTACGTAACAAATAATTAATATTGTGGTCTATTTCACTAAGAGACGTCGCCAGCGTTTGCACAATCATATCTACCCGCACCAGCAACGAAGGCGAGCTAAGAATAACCGGTAAGCTCTGACCTTTTAGTGCGACTAATTTAGCGGCTTGTGCTCGCCCACCTTTTAAGCCAATAAAGGTTAAACCCGTGATG
>CANCKG010000098.1 GCA_947378515.1 Gammaproteobacteria bacterium
AAAGTCATTAAAATAATAAGCTACAGCTTTAATTGTAATGAGGCTGCCCTGATATTCACCATTCTTTCGTCATTTCCCATGCCCATTCTAAACCTTTAACCTGTAAATAGTATTCTAAAAAATGGGCTTCGCCGTGTTCATTGACTAAGCGTCGAATCAAGACTTTATCTTCGGCTTTAGCCGCCCCACACAGAGCGAGGGCTATCGGCCCACAGTCGATATCAAATAAGCGATTGCCGAGGCGGGATTGATAGTAATATTGGCGTTTGGGTAGGGCTTGGGACAGAATGTGGCACTGACGGTCATTTAAACCCAATTTATCATAAGCAGCATGGATTTTAGGTTCTAAGAGTCGATCATTTGGCAACAAGATGCGCGAGGGGCAAGACTCTAATAACGCCGGGGCAATGGTGCTATTTAAAGCATCAGTAACACTTTGGGTGGCAAAGATTACCGCTACATTGAATTTTCGCAATGTTTTTAACCAGGTGCGAATTTGACCCGAAAATTGTGGGTGATCTAAAAATAACCAGGCTTCATCGAGGATTAACATCGTTGGACAACCGGTGAATTTAGCTTCTAAACGATGAAATAAATAACTTAAGACGGGCGCAATGATGTGGCTCATGGTCATCAAGGCTTCCATTTCAAAGCATTGCCAATGGCGATCGGACAGGGTTTCATGATCGCCATCGAGCAAGAAACCAAACGGGCCGCCGAGTGTATAGTGGTCGAGGGCTTGGCGGATCGTGATATCTTGCACCATGGCGCGAAAGCCGGTCAAGGTGCGCTGCTTGGTGGGTAAGCTGGCAAGGCTCGTTAATCCTTCCCATACCACTAATTTAATCGCCGGTGTCAAGTGAATTTTTTCTAAGATCAATAATTCATACAGCCATTCAGCAGCCCAGACCCGTTCTTGTTCTTGATGAATATGAGCGAGTGGTTGAAACGATAAACCTTCGGTCAAACCCAATTCAAAATAGCTACCACCCACCGCATAAGTCGATGCCATGAAGCTGCCACCTTTATCAAAGATAAAGACTTGGGCTTGTTTATAGCGACAAAATTGTAGGGCCATCAAATTTAATAGCACCGATTTACCTGAGCCGGTTGGGCCGATGATCATTTGATGGCCGACATCCCCTAAGAAATTACTGAAACGAAAAGGGGTTCGACCATGGGTATCGACCATCATCAGAGGTGGGGCATTGTCTAAGTGGGCGACTTTATCGGGCCCTGGCCAAATGGCAGAGAAGGGTAATAAGTGGGCTAGATTTAACGTGTGTAACAGCGGTCTGCGTACATTAGCATAGGCTTGACCGGGGATTGATGATAGCCAAGCTTCAACTGCATTAAAAGTTTCGGGGATGGTCGTAAAACCTAAACCATTGATGACCCGTTCGACTTCTTGCCGCATGCTTTCGACTGTTGCCAAATCACTGTGCATGACTGTGACCGTGGCAGTATAAAAGCCAAAACTGACAAAATCCTCAGCTAATTCACGAGTGGCTAAATCGGCATCGCGGGCCTTTTCAACTGCCGCACTATCAACCAGTTGACTTTCACTTTTGGTAAATAATTCGCTGATCATACTCATCAAGCCTTTACGTTTGGCAAACCAGCGTTGACGATAACGTTTTAATTCTTTTTCAGCCGAAATTTTATCCAGTGGGATATAACGGGTCATCCACCGATAACTCAGTGGTAATTGATTCAATTGATCGAGCAGGGCCGGTACGCTACTGCCTGGAAAGCCCATGATTGATAGGGTACGCAAATGCTTATCGCCTAATTGGGGTGCAATGCCCCCAAGCAATGGCCGATCGGCTAATAGCGCATCCAAATACATGGGGATTTCAGGGGCTTTGACAGTTTGACTATGATCAGAGATACAGCTATGCAAATAACTTAAGGTGTCACTGTCATCCAAAAAAGCCGCTTCGTAGGTGGTGTCTTTTAAAATATCAAAGAAACGCTGACTATGGCTAATAAAAAAATCCAAATCCGCTTCGTAGTGTGGGGTGATTTCAGGTCGACAGATAAAAAGACCGGTTAAATGACGGGTCTTTTGTTCGGGCGCTAAATATTGCAGGGTTAAATAATAATGACTTTCGAATTTTTGACCGCTGGCTTCAAAGTGGCTACGACGTTCAGCATCAACGAGCCAACTGGCAGGATCAGGAAAGGTACTGGTCGGCAAATACGTATCAGCCACTTGGCGCCTGGCTTCAATATAAATAACCCAGGCCGAACCAAAGCGCTTTAAGGCATTATTGAGTCGAGCCATCGCCGAGACTAATTGATCTTCGCTCGAGGATTCTAAGTCAGGACCGCGATAGCGCAAGCTGCGTTGAAAAGAACCGTCTTTATTTAAAATCACGCCTTTGGCGACCAGTGCTGCCCATGGTAAGAGTTCGGTCAAGCGTGGGGTGGGGTCTTGGTAATCGGCTAAATTAAGCATAGATATGGGCAGTGACTAAATAAAAAGTGTGTGGTGTTTAAGCTATTATGCCGGCTATACCGCTCGCCATTCAAGATGCGAGGTTAGTGATTTAACGTGTGCCTATGGCGAGTGGTATAGCTCTATTTTAAAGATATACTCATCGCACCTTCCGGTACGATGAGTATATCTTAGCATTAAAGCCCCGATGGTTCTAGGCACGCGCTATAATGTGTATTTCGCGTGAATTGAGATAAACGTAATGGATAAAGTGCTGCAATTGATGGCGTTATCGCCGCTGGATGGCCGTTATGCCGATAAACTTAGCCTCTTGCGCGACAGTTTTTCAGAATTTGCCTTGATCAAAGCACGGTTGTGCGTGGAAATTCAGTGGTTACGTGCGCTAGCAGCTGAGCCAACCATTACGGAAATTTTTACGTGGTCGAGCACGGCGAATGATTTTCTAACGCACTTGCTGGATAATTTTACGCCGACTGAAGCATTGCGCGTAAAGGCCTTCGAAGCTACCACTAATCATGATGTCAAAGCGGTCGAATACTATTTAAAAGAGCACTTATTGACGTGGCCTGAATTAGCTTCTGCGCGTGAATTTATTCACTTTGCCTGTACTTCTGAAGACATTAATAATCTGGCCTATGGTTTATTATTAAAGCAAGCACGCGATACTATCCTTCTGCCGCGGTTGACTACCATCGTCGCTGAATTACGCGCTTTTGCGCTTGATCATGGCTCTTTGCCAATGTTAGCGCGTACCCATGGCCAAGCAGCGACGCCAACGACCTTAGGTAAAGAATGGGCCAATGTGGTTTATCGCTTACAGCGACCCATCGAATTATTACAAAATACCCCGATCAATGGTAAATGCAATGGCGCGGTAGGTAATTTTAATGCTCATGTGGTGGCGTACCCCGATACCGATTGGCTAGCGTTAAGTCAAAACTTTGTTGAATCGTTGGGTCTGACTTGGAATCCGCTCACCACCCAGATTGAGCCCCACGATGGGTTGGCGGAATTGTTTCATGCGCTCATGCAAATCAATACCGTGTTAATTGATTTAACGCGTGATTGCTGGGGCTATATTTCATTGGGTTATTTGACATTAAAAACCAAAGACCACGAAGTGGGTTCATCGACCATGCCGCATAAAGTCAACCCCATCGATTTTGAAAATGCCGAAGGCAATTTAAGTTTGGCCAATGCGTTGATGAGTTTTTTAGCACAACGGTTACCGCTGTCTCGGTGGCAACGTGATTTAGTCGATTCGACGTTACTACGCAATCTGGGATCTGCGGTCGGTTATGGCTATTTGGCGTGGGATAGTTTGCTTAAAGGTTTGGCGAAAATCTGTCCCGATGCACTGAAAATTCGTGCCGATTTGATGGCGCATCCGGAAGTGTTAGCCGAAGCGATTCAAACCGTGATGCGCCGTTATGGCTTAAGTTTACCGTATGAACACTTAAAAGCTTTAACGCGGGGCCAAGCGATTGATTTAACGAGCTTGCGCGATTTTATTCAAGCCCAAGACTTACCACTGGCGGCAAAGGCGCGGTTGCTTGCGTTAACGCCAGAAAATTATTTAGGCTTGGCGGTAGAAATGGTGAATGAATTATAACGATTGATGTGTAAATGAAATGATAAAAAAAATACTGTTGTTTAATTTTAGTTTGTTACCCACCTGTTTTGCTGATAGTCCGACCATTATTCCGGATGTGTCAGTGACCGTGCCTCGCAATACGATGCAGCAAGAGGCGTGTAGTGCGGCTATAACGACTATTAGTGCAACAGAACTCTCTCAGAGTGCCGATGTATCATTGCTGGATGTCTTAGCCCAGCAAAGCGCGGTACGCGTTACCAATAATTCCGGCAATAGTGAACAATCGATACTCAGTATTCGGGGCTTTGGCGATAATGCTGCTGCTAATTCCTTGATT
>CANCKG010000099.1 GCA_947378515.1 Gammaproteobacteria bacterium
TTTCGGCCAAGGGTCGGGAAAAAAAATTTGCACCCCTGACAGACTCGCATCGGCGATCATGACTTTTAAAATCTCTACTGCATCGTGATCCATTAAGCGTAAGTTGTTTAATTCATGAGCGTGAATGCCCGCCAGTAGGCAACCTACCCCTGCTTGATGCACTTCGATACCTAAGTAATTCCACTGGGGATTAGCAATGGCTTGAGCTAAGAGGGATTGCCCCATGCCAAAGCCGATTTCTAAAATGAGTGGCTGGTCATTGCCAAAAATACGCGTAAAGTCACACCGATCTGGCGTGAAGGGTATTGTAAATAGTGGCGCATAGGTGGCTAGCGCATGCTGTTGCGATTCACGAGTCCGACCTGCCCGCTTAACAAAGCTTTTTATTTTACGTAAATGAATTTCTGAAGTCATGGTTTAACGCACTGGCTTAGGTTAGTGTCAAGGTATCTATTCAGCACCTACGCGCGGGGAACCCGCGCTAGTGCAGGTTAAAAGAGAGGATCGCAGTTTTGCCCCATAAGGCTTTTTCTGCCTTATGGGGCAAAGCCCCCCTTAGCAATCCCCCATCGCTGCCAGTCGCCACTGGCGTAGATCTATGCGAGAAATAGGAAAATGTGGTGAATGGATACGTGTCAAGTAATCATTCCTGATGAAATATTCCTGCCAAACCATCCATGGCTTGGCGCTCATCGGCGAAAAGCAGTGCTTTTCGTTTACCCGATTCGCCCCGGCATACCGCCCAACATACTCATTAAGCCTTTGCCGCCTTTGCCCATGCGTTTCATCATGGTTTGCATATCATAGAATTGTTTGAGCAAACGATTGACATCTTGCACTTGGGTGCCGGAACCGAGCGCAATGCGTTTTTTACGCGAGCCTTTGAGAATGTCGGGGTCACGGCGTTCTTTAGGCGTCATCGAGTTGATAATAGCGACAATTTGCCCAAAAGATTTATCATTGACTTTGTCTTTGACATTACTTGGAATCGCACCCATGCCGGGTAATTTACCCATTAAGGATTGAATACCACCCATTTTATTCATTTGAGCGATTTGATCACGAAAATCTTCCAGGTCAAAGCCTTTACCCTTTTGCATTTTCTTGGTTAATTTATCGGCTTTGACTTTATCGACGTGCAGTTGGGCTTCTTCGACCAAAGAAACGATATCCCCCATACCTAAGATGCGTGAGGCTAAGCGATCGGGGTGAAAGGGTTCTAGCGCTGCCACGCGTTCACCGACACCTAAAAATTTAATCGGTTTGCCGGTAATATAACGAATCGATAAGGCAGCCCCCCCGCGGGCATCACCGTCGGTTTTGGTGAGGATGATCCCGGTGAGTGGTAGGGCGTCATCAAAGGCTTTGGCAGTAGTTGCCGCATCTTGGCCGGTCATGCTATCGACGACAAACAGCGTTTCGATGGGGTTTAACGCAGCATTTAAGTCTTTGATTTCATGCATCATCGCTTCATCGATGTGCAAGCGGCCGGCGGTATCGACGATCAACACATCGTACCATTCCTTTTGAGCGCGTAGCAAAGCCCGTGTCGCAATAACGAGTGGCTGCTCTGTAGCATGACTTGTTTCAATATCGACATTGATTTCGGCCGCCAGCGTGGCTAATTGTTCGATAGCCGCAGGGCGATAGACATCGCAACTGACCAGTAAGACTTTTTTCTCGTGGCGTTCCGTCAAGTATTTGGCTAATTTCGCGGCGCTGGTGGTTTTACCTGATCCTTGCAAACCGGCGAGTAACATAACAGCAGGTGGTTTGATGGCTAAATTCAAGGCATCATTTTTTTCACCAAGCAGCACAGTTAACTCATCTTGGACGATTTTAACCAGCATTTGGCCAGGCGACAGCGTTTTAATGACATCGGTACCAATGGCTTTGGCTTTGACATTGTCGATGAAGATCTTAACGACGGGTAGCGCGACATCGGCTTCTAATAAAGCAAGACGAATTTCGCGTAAAGAATCTTGAATATTATCTTCACTTAAACGGCCCTGGCCAAGCCAGTTGCGGACGGTTTTACTTAAACGATCACTAAGACTATCAAACATGATTCTTAACTCAAAAAAATAGATCGTGTATTATAACACCGACGGATACCACTGAGCGGTAGCGTTACATGGTAAAATTGCACCATTCGTTACTCTGACCATCTCCTATGACTTATTTCTTACTTACCAGCTGTGTCGTACTCTTTTATGGCCGAGTGGCACTGGGCGCTTATAGTCAATACAGAATGGGCCGTTGGCAACAGCTCCGTTTAGCGTTGATAGCGTTATTGGCTTTATTGGGCCATGGGTATTTATTACAGCAACGTATCGATTTGTCAGCAGGTCAGAATCTTAATGTCGCGAATTTATTTTCCTTGATTGCATGGCTTGCGGGATTTATTTTATTTTTGGGTCAATTTAGCTTGCCGATTGCATCCCTTGGACTCTTAGTCTATCCAATTGCGGCTTTTTCACTGCTATGGGCCTTGCATGCCACGAATTATTTTATTGTGTCCACCAGCGACGATCCTTGGGCGCTGTTTCATATTTTATGGTCGACCTTAGTCGTCGGTTTGTTTGTCATTAGCGGCTGTCAAGCCGTATTATTAGCTATTCAAGAACGTTTATTGCGGTCAAGAAAATGCCTTGGTTTTTTAGAGCGCTTGCCACCGCTGCAAGTGATGGAAATCGTACTCTTTAACTGCATTAAATGGGGTGTGTTAACGTTAAGTTTGTTATTGCTCTCGAGTTTTTTGTTTTTTAAGCGCAGTCATTTACCCGGTGTGTGGTCAAAAATGCTGTTGGGTGCTGCCGTATGGTGTGTGTTTGTAGGCTTACTGAGTGGTCGATATTTTTTAGGGTGGCGTGGTAATCTGGCGGTCATCTGGGCAGTTAGTGGAGTGATTTTATCGGTGAGCATTTATCTTGGTAGCCATTTTTTATTATTAATATAACGGTATCTTGTGACGCATTTGGCGATTGTTCTCTTATGGATTACGTTGGTGGTGCTATTAATTTTAGCGAGTTTTTTTTCCGCCACTGAAACTAGCATGATGTCGCTGAATCGTTATCGATTACGCCATTTAGTCAAGAATGGTCATGCGGGAGCGATACGAGCGACTCGTTTTTTACATCATCCTGAGAAAATGCTAGGGGTCGTGTTAATCGGCAATACCTGCGCTAATATCATCGCGTCAGCCATTGTGACACTTCTAGCCCAGCATTATGTTGGCGAACTCGGTGTGGCGATCGCCACGGGTATCTTGACTTTGATCGTGTTGTTTTTTTGTGAAGTCTTACCGAAAACTTTAGCCGCCTTTTGGCCTGAGAAAATTGCCTTTCCCGCGACGATCCCGTTAAATTTTTTTGGAGTGGTGTTGGCGCCCTTAGTCTGGTTTATGAATGCCTTAGTCAGAAGCGTTACCAGTCTTTTTCATTTGCGAGCGCCGATTAATATTGAACATTTATCCGTCGATGAATTAAGTACTTTATTAAAAGAATCTGGCAGCAGTATTTCCGATACCCATCGGCAAATGCTGATTCAAGCGCTAGAGTTAGAGCGCTTAACCGTTGCCGATATCATGATTCCACGTCAAGATTTGGTTGGTTTGGATTTAGACGATGATCAAGATACCTTGCTGGAACAAATTCTCAACAGTCCTTATCGACGCTTACCGGTGTATCGCAATAATTGGGATGAAGTGTTGGGGATTTTAAGTATGCGCGATATGACGCAATTTTTTCAAAAACACGAGGAGTGGGATTCAAATGCATTAATGACCGTGTTACAACCGATTTATGTCATTCCTGAAACCACCCCATTGACCAAGCAATTAGTCAATTTTCGTCGTAAAAAATCGCGAATCGCTTTTATTGTCGATGAATTTGGTGAAATCCAAGGCGCCGTCACTTTAGAAGATTTATTGGAAGAAATCGTCGGGGAATTCACCACCGATTTCACCGAAACATCACCCGATATTAAGGCGCAGGGTGATGGTAGTTATTTAATTGCCGGGAGTACGCCGTTGCGGGAAATTAAACGCAGCTTACATTGGGTCTTGCCAAACACTGACGCTAAAACCTTGAGTGGCTTTTTGATCGATTATTTGCAACAAATTCCTACCTCAGGTACCTCGGTGTGTATCGATGGTTGGGTGATAGAAATTTTACAGAGTGTCGATAATCGTATCAAAATGGTCCGAGTCAGTGCAAAGGCTTAAATTTAAGGCTGTTCGTATCCATTCACCACATTTTCCTATTTCTCGCGTAGATCTACGCCAGTGGCTCCTTACGCGATGGGGGATTGTTAAGGGGGAGAACCGCGATTCTCCCCCTTAACCTGCACTAGCGCGGGTTCCCCGCGCGTAGGTGCTGAATGGATA
>CANCKG010000100.1 GCA_947378515.1 Gammaproteobacteria bacterium
CCTGGGTGTTGACATCCTACATCGTCTCAGCGGCGATCATTATGCCTTTGACAGGATTATTGGTCGCACGCTTTGGCCAGCGACGCTTATTGCTGGTCAATATTATTGGTTTCATGGTGAGTTCAATGTTGTGTGGTGCCAGTCAAAATCTGCTGATGATCGTTGTATGTCGCATCGCTCAAGGGTTATTTGGGGCATCCTTAGTGCCACTGTCACAGTTTATCTTAAGAGCGGTATTCCCAAAAAAAGAGCAAGGTGTCGCAATGGCTTTGTGGGGCATGGGAATTATGTGTGCCCCCATTTTGGGTCCTGCCCTTGGTGGCTTTATCACCGATAACTTGACGTGGCGCTGGGTGTTTTACATTAACTTACCGGTGTGCCTGATCGCTTACGCGTTAACGCTGGCATTGATTCAAGAGACGCCGTTGATAAAAAAACCGATTGATAGCATAGGTTTGGGCTTATTAGTGTTAGGCGTGGGTGCATTGCAACTTTTTTTGGATCGTGGCAATAGTGTCGATTGGTTTGAAGCAAGTTCAACCTTATGGTTAGTGATTATCTGCGTGCTAAGTTTGTTAGCTTTCATTTGGCGCTGTATGACAGAGGCACATCCGATTATCCATATGCGTTTATTTAAAGACCGTAATTTTTCGGTGTCAGCAAGCTTGATGCTCGTCTTTGTACTGTTAATTTTCGGTCAAATTACGCTTGCTCCATTGATGTTGCAAACTTTATTTAATTACCCTTCTGAAACGGCAGGTTTATTAATGGCCCCGCGAGGCTTGGGCAGCATGGTAGCGATGGCGGTAGTGGGGCGTTTTTTAACAGTGGTTGAACCACGGTTTTTTTTGCTGGCAGGCGTTTGTATCGCGGCTTTTGGGACATTTTTATTGAGCCGTTTTAGTTTGGAACTTAGTGTGACGGATTATGTGGTGATTAGCACATTACAAGGTATTGGCATGGGGCTATTTTTTGTGCCGCTAGCAACTTTATCGCTAAGTACGCTTAGCACTAACGATATTGCCGAAGGGGCAGGGTTATTCAGTTTTGCTCGCAGTTTAGGGACATCGATTGGTATTTCGCTGATGGTGGCACTCTTAAGTCGGAGTGAACAAGTGAATTGGAATACCTTGGGTGGCTATATCAATCCTTTTAATCCCAATGTTCAATCCTGGCTGCATGCTACCGGCATGAGTTTGTCAGATCCGCGTACAGCATTACGTTTAGCGCAAATGATGCAGGCGCAAGCGAATATGATTGCATTTAATAATGTTTCCTTGTTTGCGACCGTGGGCTTAAGTTTGTTGTTGCCGCTATTATTGCTGTTGAAACAACCGCAACACGGTCATTAAGCTTGGGTTTGCACCCTAGCATCAGCAATTTCTTTATTAAGTGAAAGGCTGAGTAATGTGCGAATACCCACAACCACGACCAAAATGCCAACGGAATAATAATCGGGTGCGGTCGTGGTTTCAATTACATCGGCGGCGACAATGAATTCTAAGCCTAAAATAATGCTCATGCCGAAATCTAGGCGGATTTTACTTAAATTAAGTGGTGAAAAAGCCTGAAAGCGCCACTTAACATAGCGAACAAAGGCCATGAGTGCAGCGCTTAAAATCACCAGTGCGCCGCAGACCGAGATAATGACTTTGATGATCGTTAAGCTTTTATCGAGCCAAGTCAGGGGCTTTAATAATTCCGGTGAGTGTTGAAATAGCGCGGGAATGCTGGCAAAGAGTGTCATGAGAAGAGTCCTTTCTTAAAATAATGAGTGGCTGGCAGAAGTTTAACGTTTATCATTGCCCGAAGATAGAGGGGTATTTCGTTTAATAACTACAATTAAAAGGTATTGCTCGTGGCTCAGACTTTAAAACAACAACAAAAGATCGCTTCTTTCTTTATCATCGCGATGGTGATGTGGGAATTTTTTAGTTATTTTGGTTTGCAATCGATTTTAATCTTGTATTTAACCAGCCAGTTACATTTCACCGATAGCAATGCTTATCAATTATATGGCAGTTTTACTTCACTCATTTTTATCACGCCCATTATTGGTGGTTGGTTGGCGGATCGTTATTGTGGTTATCGCTATGCCACCGGCATCGGTTGTTTGTTGATTATTTTCGGTCATTTGGTCTTAAGCGATATTCATCAAAATAGCTTATATATCGGGTTGGCATTATTAACCATTGGTATTGGTTTTTTTAAAAGTAATGCCATTTGTTTGATTGGTAATTGTTATCCGCATGACCCTTCTGGTAAGGCCGCGGCTTTTTCGTGGTATTATGTCAGCGGTAATTTAGGAGCGATTGCGTCACAATTATTGTGTCCGTATTTAGTGGAGCATGCCAGTTGGCAGCTAGGCTTTATGGCGGCGGCAATCGGGATGATGTTAGGCATGCTCATGTTGCTGTTATCGCGCCGCTATTTTGCCTGGGAAAAAGGCGGCGATAAAATGTACCGCTGGAATCAATTGACGCACTCAAAAAAAATCATCGGTACACTCGGCTGTGTTGGCAGTCTGCTGTTGGTGACTTATGAAGTGTTGCAGCGGCAGTGGGTGGGTCATTTATTAATAATCACTGGGGTTGTAGCGGTGATTTTACTCAGGCAAATTTATCGTAAAACCGATAAGAAACACCAATCCGCCTTGTTGCGGATTATTTTGTTGACAGCCTTTGCCACGGCCTTTTGGGTTTTTGATCAACAAGGTTCCAGTTCGTTTGTGTTGTTTATTTCCCGTTATGTGAATCGTAACATCTTTGGGGTCACCATTGCGACTGGGATGTTTCAATCGATTAATCCGATGATGATTTTATTGGTCGGCACGCTAATGGCCTTTGCGTGGCGATACCTGGCTAAGCGTGGCATTTATCCCCAACCCGATAGTAAACTCAGTGTCGCGCTAGTGTTATTGATGCTCGGCTTTGTGGTCATTGCCCTTGGCGCTTACGTAGCCCATCTCGATGGCTTAGCTTCGCTCAACTGGCCATTGCTGAGTTTAATGCTCATCGGCGCGGCGGAAATTTTTGTCGATCCGGTATTATTGACAGCGATTTGTGAAATCGCGCCGGCAGAATCGGAAGGACAATTGGTGGCGTTGTATTATTTAGCGGTGGGTGCGGTAGCCAATTACTTATCGATTTGGGTTGCTAATTTGACCATCGATCCTACCACCAATAAAGCTACTGCCTTAACGTATCAAGGTGCTTATGCACAAGTTGCTTGGGCGACAGCCATTTTATTGGTATTGCTGTTATTGCGCATTGTGTGGCGAAAATACAGCAATTCTCGGTGAAGCCTCTAGCCCAGACGCAGCGGCACTTTAAAGATTTTCATTTTGTAGACTTTTGGCCATTAAAACCGATAGCAGTGCGGGTTATAGTGGGTTTTCACCGAGAATTGCTGGCGAAAATATGCGCGTCGAACGTATGTCATGCCAGTGGCTTGAACATGCCATCAGACACGGCGTCTTTGTAAGGCGGCTTTGACAATTTTCAAATATTCGAGGCCTGTGTGGGGCGAAAAACGCCCCGCATTATTATCGTGAATTCGTCGGCGATAGACACTCTCTATACCGCTCGCCAATGAAGATGCGAGATTAGCGATTTAAAGTGTGCCCATGACGAGCGGTATACCTCTATTTTAAATTTATACCCATCGCATCTTAAGGAATTTGGATGAAGTACGTTAGCGGAGATTTTTTCTTCAGGGCGCCAGCCTAATTGTTCAAGCAATCGCATTGCTGATAGGGCTTTATTTTTTGGGACTAAAAGATCAATGTCCGACATGAAGCGCAAGCCGACATCTTGATAATGCGTGGTGAGTAGCGCCGCCCCCTTTAATAAGCAGGTGTTGATGTCAATGGCTTGTAAAGCTTGTAATACGGCATTTAGATGGTGCAGCGCCAGCGTGTTTTTAGTCCACGTATGACGGTACATGCTTTTGCACCTTTGCAGTGCTGGACAAGTGCTGGTGTTAGCGTCAAGATTGCGAAACACCAAGGGTAGCAATGTCGTGGACACGTAATCGATATTTTGAATATCAACGGTGTTTAGATAAGTTTAGCCACGCTAAGGCGGCAGTTTCGCGTGCATTCAAGCCAGCTATCAATAATAAAAGTTGAGCGGGAGTTGGCCAGCAATTGCTTTGATAACGCATGTTATTTGCATCTCGTGGATGAATGGGGTTGTTACTGTTACTTTTAAAGTAATAGCCTATGAATAGAGATTTTAATTTGTATCTATTCAGCACATTTACTACATTTTACGTAGAAGCTTGCTAGTGGCTCCTTACGCGATGGGGGATTTTAAGGGGGAGAATCGCGATTCTCCCCCTTAACATGCACTGCGTGCGGGTTTCCCGCGCACAGTGCTGAATAGA
>CANCKG010000101.1 GCA_947378515.1 Gammaproteobacteria bacterium
CCTACCGCTAAGACTTTTTTTTCACCTAAAAAAGCAATCCGATCTGGGACGGTTAAGAGTGTGTCTAAATCATGCGTCACGATGATAATACTCAGATTCATGGTTTGACGTAATTCTAAAATCAATTGATCCAAAGCACTGGCACTGATAGGATCGAGTCCAGCACTGGGTTCATCTAGTAACAATAATTGCGGATCCAGTGCGATCGCACGAGCAAGCGCGGCGCGCTTGATCATCCCGCCGGATAATTCAGCGGGGTATTTAGCCGCCGCACTCGCTGGTAACCCGGCCATGGCGATTTTTAATTGGCCAATATGGGTTTGATCGGCGATCGACATTTTTGTATCTAATTGCAGTGGTAACATGGTGTTTTGTAACACCGTCAATTCACTGAATAGCGCACCACTTTGAAATAAAATCCCCCAGCGTTTACGAATACTTTGCCGCAATTTCGCCGAGCCTTGAGTGATGTTTTCGCTAAACAGGTCGATTTGCCCCTTTAATGGTGCCACTAACATCAATAAGCAATTGAGCAGAGTGGTTTTACCCGAACCACTGCCCCCGACGATCGCTAAAATCTCGCCGCGCGCAACGCTTAAATTTAAATCTTGGTGGATTAAAACACCATTAAAACCGGTATAGAGATGACTAATATCGATGATATTGTCGGCGCTTACATTATTCATCCAAATTCCTTAGCTGGTTTGAAACTCCGCCCTTCAGGGCGGTAGGAGCACCGTACCTCGGCCTACGCCTAAGGTTTCACAAGGTGCGGACTTGGAAGAGAGGTGCACACCTCTTCCAAGTCTAAAACACTCCGGCCTAAAGGCCGGAGACTTTCTTGCTGGTAAGTAGACTCATGGGTTGCAGCGTATAAATCACAATTAGACATTGATCGCACTCATGACAATAGAAAATAGCGCATCGGCCATGATAATTAAGAAAATGGCTTGCACCACGCTGCGGGTGGTTTGGGTGCCGACCGAATCGGCACCGCCTTGAACACGAAAACCTTGAAAACAACCGATGCTGGCGATGATAAAAGCAAAAGCTGGGGTTTTTAATAAGCCTAAATAGTATTGCTTCAAGCCGATAGTGGCATGAAATTGTTGAATATACACTTCGGGACTGATGCTCAGTTGAAATTTAGCCATGATTAAACCGCCGAGCATGGCGGTCGCATCGGCCCACATCACAAGTAGTGGTAGCGCGATAATCAAACCGATAATTTTACCCATGGCAAGGCGTTCGACCGGGGATACCCCCAAGGTTTGTAAGGCATCGATTTCTTGATTGACTTGCATGGTGCCTAAGGATGCGGCAAAAGCTGAACCTGAGCGACCGGCGACAATGATCGCGGTAATGAGTGGGCCAAATTCTCGTAATACCGAGACTCCTAAGAGATTGACAATGTAAATGCTGGCGCCATAGCTTTGCAACTGACCACCCATTTGATAGGCGAGCACAATGCCGATCAAAAATGACAATAAGCCGACGATCATCAATGCATCAAAGCCAGTGCGTTGTACCGTTTGCCAGATCGCTTGCCATAAAATGCGTTGAGGTTTGAGTAACCAAAGCAAACTTAAGTGGCACAGCTCACCGATAAAGGCAATGTAGTCATGCATTTCGCTGAAAAATTGCACTACTTTTAAACCGAAACGGGCTAGTAAAGATTCCTTGCATCGCTTTTGAAGTGGAGCATTGGCTTCTTTATAGCGTGCGACTAAGTTAAACAATTCTTGGTATTGGCGGGATAAAACGACAGTAGCCTGGGGGAATTGCTGGGCTAATTGGGTTAAAGCCCAAGCGCCAGCACTATCTAACTGACTGATAGCGGTGCCGTCGATGGTGTTAATAGGTCCCGATAAGGCTAAGCTTTTACGTGCTTGCTGCAAAAAACTTAAGGTATTGACCGTCCACTCACCACTTAACTGGAGTTGATTATTGACACTTTGTAATGACGCACCGCTTGATCCTGCCACTGTTTGTTTTACCATTCACCTGTTTCCACCATAATGACGCAATGTTCAAGCGCTAATTATGGTAGAGTTTGACCTTTTAAGCGAGTAGATTTTAATGCGTCCTTTTTTTGCCTCTTGCCCCAAACACGTCGAATTACTCTTAAAAGAAGAACTATTAAGTTTGGGTGCTCAAAATGTCCATGAAAAGCGCGCTGGCGTGAGTTTCGAAGGTGAATTAAGGATTGCTTATAAAGCGCTGTTATGGTCGCGCTTAGCCAACCATATTTTGCAACCGATCGGTGAATTTGAAAGTAGCGACTGGGAAAGTTATTACGATGGCATTCACGCCATCGATTGGCCGAGTATTTTTAGCCTCGAAATGACTTTCGCTATCAGCGTCGATAGTATTCGCAGTGAATTAAACCACAAGCAATATGCCGCGCAAGTCGCTAAAGATGCAGTAGTCGATTGTTTTCGTGAAAAATGTGGTAAACGGCCCGATGTCGATGCATCAGGTCCTAATGTTGCGCTGCATATCTTAATCAAAGAAAAAACCGTGACGGTGAGTTTGAATTTGAGTGGCGAAAGTTTGCATCGGCGTGGTTATCGCTTAGGCCATGGCGCGGCGCCCTTAAAAGAAAATTTAGCGGCGGCGATTTTATTGCGCGCAAATTGGCCAGCCATTGCTAAAGCGAATGGCCCCTTAGTGGATCCGATGTGCGGTTCAGGCACGTTTTTAATCGAAGGGGCATTGATCGCAGCGAATATCGCCCCGGGCTTATTGCGGATGCATTTTGCGGTAAAAAACCTCAAAGCCTTTGATGCGCCTTTATGGCAAAGCGTGTTGCGAGAAGCCGAACAAGCGCGGACGCTCGGTATGGCTAAGTGTCCTAAAATTATTGGTTTTGATGGCGATAGCCACATGATTCATCAAGCGCTCGATAATATTGATCGGGCGAATTTAGGGCTATGCATTCACGTCGAAAAGCGTGACTTGACCCTCTCTACCGCTCCTAAAGCGATGCTTGGCTTAGTGATGGTTAATCCGCCTTATGGTGAGCGATTGGGGGAAGTGGCGAGTTTACAATTTACTTATCAACATTTGGGTGAAATGGTCAAGCGCGAATTTGCCGGTTGGCAATTGAGTGTGTTGAGTGCTAATAAAGAGTTATCGCGCTATTTACGCTTAGCCCCGGATAAAATTTATAAATTTTACAATGGCGCGCTAGCCTGTGATTTATTGAATTGTTCAGTCCGAAGCCTCGATGCCCAACAAGCGGTCCAGCAGCACAGTGTCGCTAATACTGAATACGTGCCAACGCCGATGGTACTCTCCGATAGCGCGCAAATGTTTAAAAATAAACTCATCAAGAACCTTAAACATATTCAAAAATGGGCCAAACGCGAGCAAGTCGAACATTATCGGGTTTATGACGCCGATTTACCGGAATATGCCTTGGCGATCGATGTCTATGCGGATCAATACTTGCATGTTCAAGAATATGCGGCACCCAAAACCATCGATCCTCAAAAAGCCAAGACCCGGTTATTAGAAGCGGTACGCTGTCTGCCAGAAATCTTTAACATTCGCCCAGCCCATATTTTTGTTAAAACGCGGCAAATTCAAAAAGGTAAGGATCAATACCAGTCGGTTATTCAAGCGGCGGGTCAACAAAAACAATTTTTTGAAATTACCGAAGGACCGGCTAATGTGTTAGTTAATTTTAGCGATTATTTGGATACCGGCTTATTTTTAGATACCCGTTTAGTGCGCCACTGGCTCTATACACAAGCCAAAGGCAAAATGGTCTTGAATTTATTTTGTTATACTGGGACAGCAACGGTGTATGCCGCTTTAGGTGGCGCTACCAAGACCATCAGCGTCGATTTATCCAATACTTACCTGGCGTGGGCTAAACGCAATATGGCGTTAAATGGCTTATCGTTCAAACACCATGAATTCATTCAAGCCGATTGCGCTTATTGGTTAGCCAATAGTCGCGATAAATTCGAGGTGATTTTATTAGATCCGCCGAGTTTTTCGAATTCGAAGAAAACCGATAATGTCCTCGATATCGAACGTGATCATGTCGAATTGATTCGCTTGAGCATGCAACGCTTAACCAAGTACGGTGTGTGTTTATTTGTCACTAATAAACACAAATTCAAACTGGATAGCGAGGCGCTGAGTGAGTTTGCGATTGTCAATGTCACCGAGCATACCCTGCCGGAAGATTTCAAACGCTATGGCCAAATGCACCAAGCCTTCGAAATACGTCATGGTTAATAAAACCTTAAGTATCTTTCGCGATAATGGGAGCTTGAGAGTAGTAACAAAGCTTAAGCGAGGCACAGATGGTCAGAAATTTTAACAGCGTAGAAATACCAGGTTCTCCTAATTATCACCCCTT
>CANCKG010000102.1 GCA_947378515.1 Gammaproteobacteria bacterium
GAACACGCTTTATATACCGCGTTAAGCAATAGCCAAATGCTTTTGTCAGCCTCACTGGCAAAGCACGACTATATTCATGTATTACAACACTTAGCTACCCTGAAAGATCCCATTGATATGTTTTTTGCCGATGTCATGGTCTTAGTCGATGACCCAAGCTTACGCCATAATCGCTTAGCGCTGTTGGCGCAATTGAAAAATATTCTCGGCACCGTGGCTGATTTGAGTTGTTTGTGACGCTATGCACCACAAAAACACATTCAGCCACGTCAAAATGTTGTTATCTATACCCATCGCACCGGAAGATGCGATGGGTATATACCGCTCGCCATTCAAGATGCGAGGTTTGTGATTTAACGTGTGCCTATGGCGATGGGTATATCTCTATTTTAGATATACCCATCGCACCGGAAGATGCGATGGGTATATTCAGCACATTACTAAACGTGCAAGCCAATCTGATACTGGCGTGACGGCAGGTTTTTGCCAACGCTTAGTGCGGGTAGTGAAGTCACTCCGCTATTGGTTGCAGATGACGCCGTCGTAGTTTTAACAGCTTCTACAGGTGCGGTGGTAGAGGTTGAGATGGAGGTTGATTTTTCTCTTATCGGTTTAAATCCGCTCATGATTATTGCCTTTTGTTGATATTCACGCGCGGAAAGCCCACACGTGGTGCTGAATAGCGATTCAGATTTTAATAAAAACTTCTAACGACACAATACCTGTTTATCTCAAAAAGCACAATATTACGACTCAACCACAGCTCTTACCAAAAGGAGAGTCTGATTTTTTGGGTACCGATTGTACGATAACGTCAGCGGGTTTCACCCCACTGTTCACGGTCAGCGCTGCGCTCACGACAGTTGATACTGGCGGTGTTACTACGTATTGAACATCGTTTTTTGCCTTTTTTAGCTCTTGAATGACTCGCTCTTCACGCAATGCTTGCTTCATTTGCTCTGTTTGGTATTTTTTTTGCTTCGCCTCTGCTTTTAGAATCTCATCTATGTCCGCGCCAAATGTAAACATAACCACTCCCTCTAAAATAAATGCTTGCCACATTAATTTATTGATCGATCAATAAATTATAATTGATTGACTTTACACGCTTATTTAAAAGAACACAACTCTTTTTTAGCTTGAGCAATGATCTTTTTACCTGACCACAACCCAAGCAACCCAATACCTAAGGCCACAAGTGCATCGGGCCAACGCGAATGACTAAAAGCCACTGAGGCAGCGGCTATTAACACAGTAATATTGGCAATGGCGTCGTTGCGCGTGCATAACCACACGGCATGACGATTACTGTCACCATGACGAAAATGAAATAATAACCAAGCCACCGAACAATTAACGATTAACGCTAATACCGCCACGATTCCCATAATTGAAGCGATCGGCGGATGCGTCGTTTTAACGCCTAGTAGCAACCACGCTAAAATCAATACACCATAAAGCCCCATGGTATAACCTTTGATCAGTGCAATCGTCGAGCGCCATCTCGGTGTTAATGCCAAAGCATAAAGCGTTACAACGTAATTAGCGCTATCGGCCATGAAATCCATCGAATCGGCGAATAATGCGGTCGACCCGGCCTGCCACGCCGCGAAAATTTCTATCACAAACATTAGTGCATTCAAGCCAAGCGCAATCCACAGAATTTTTCGATAACGCTGATCATGCTCGCCATTTATTGGCCCACAACAATTGATACCCATAGTTATCCTATAATTTATATATTAAATATGCCTTATGTAATGGGGGATGATTAAGGGGGAGAAATGCAATTTACCCCCCTTAATCTGCACTATACCCATCGCCATAGTTACCACGTTAAATCACAAACCTCGCATCTTGAATGGCGAGCGGTATAGTGCGGGTCCACCGCGCGTAGGTGCTAAATAGCTTGATAATAGAAGGCTGCTAAGCCACCGGCTAAACAGCCAAAGAGATGACCTTCCCACGACGTTTTGCGACTCGTTGGAAATAAATTTAACCATAAACTGCCCAGATAGTAGAGGCATAATAGGGCGACAATCACGCCCATCACACTGGGTTGACTATACACTTGCACCAATAAAAAACCCCAATACCCCATCAATAAGCCACTGGCACCCACATGAATGCCGGGGCGCGCTAATAACCACACCGCTGTACCACTCACTAAAATAATAAATAAACTAACGATGATAAACAGCTGTTCACCAAATAATTGCATTAACGTCAATAAAAACACTAACGGTACGGAATTGAAAAAAAGATGCTCGACACTGCCGTGTAAGAATGGCGCACAAAAAATACCCGGCACACCGATCAAGCGGCGCGGATGAATGCCGAGTAAATTCAAGCGATATTGACTACTCATATTGATTATTTGAATAACCCACAACAGTCCTAACCACATTAACGTGTGCGGAAAAACTGCCCAACTCAAATGAATCAACTGCATTAATTCATTGATCCAATTAATCCAATTCATTCGTTAATCCATTCTTTAGCAAGAAAGTCTCCGGCCTTTAGGCCGGAGTGTTTTAGACTTGGAAGAGGTGTGCAAATCGAACAAGTCCGCACCTTGTGAAACCTTAGGCGTAGGCCGAGGTACAGTGCTAACATTATTGTACCGACGTTATTCATTTACATCACTCAGTGTTGTAGTTCCACCCGGCGAGCTATAAAGACTCGCCCGGTGGGTAACTGCCCCACTGTGCCTGCTGAATAGGCGCCACGATTAACCCATAAGTAACTGTTAAATTATTTTTTAACCCAGTTGCTATGCTATGCCCATGAAATCACCATCCATTTTTACAAACTGTAGCGCCGATCAGTCATGGCCGCAAAAATATTCGGGCAATTCTTATGAAATGCCAGCACTTTAAATAATTCACCCATTTCGTGCGGCATTAATAATTTTTGTAACACTTGGCTTTGCTTGATCAAAGCTGTTTCACTGAAGTCTTGAGCCAGGCTTAAAATCCCATTTTGTATTAAAAATTCTGCTTGGGTGCAATAGAGACTTAAAGCCAAACCCGCTTCAATGCCACAAGTCGCCAGCGCGGTAAAATCGATGTGACAGGTGATGTCTTGTAATCCCGGCAGCCATAAAGGATCACTATGGTTATGGTGCCGATAATGACACTGTAAAGTACCCATCGAGCGCTCAGGATGATAAAACTCGCGGCCACTAAAACCATAGTCGATAAATAACAGTAACCCTCGCTGCAATATATCCGCTAAGCTTTTTAATAGCGCTTCTTGACGCAAATTCACTTCGGATTGATAGCCAATAGCTAAGTTATAGCCTTGCTTTAACAGAGCTACCCGCAGCTGCAATTCAACCGAGGTCGATTCTGTAAAAGTTAATTGCCAAGCGTGCGCGTCATCCATACTTAAAGCCAATTCACTCATACCAGTTGCTTCGATCCGAAACACTTGGACCGCCAAAGCATCGAGCACTTCATTGGCCAGAATAATGCCATCAAAAGATTCTGGCAAAGCAGTTAGCCACTGACACCGAGCAAATAGTGTGGGACTTAAACAAGAAGCCAGATACGCTTGTTGACGCTGCTTTAAATCGGCGCTGACTTCCAATAAATAATAATGCTCAGGCAGGGCATGCTGTTGCTCCAGGGCCCGCAGCATATCCGCCGCCAATTTACCACCTCCAGGCCCCA
Organism: Gammaproteobacteria bacterium; assembly: GCA_947378515.1. Lineage (GTDB taxonomy): Bacteria > Pseudomonadota > Gammaproteobacteria > CAISUE01 > CAISUE01 > CAISUE01. The sequence continues at coordinate 3,675 of CANCKG010000102.1, forward strand.
ATTCTAAAATATTCGCCAAAGGGAAAAGCTGTAAATGCGGTAATAAAGCTGTCGCTATCGTTTGACCAAACAGCGGCGTCAACTCTGGGGCCGTAATAAAATCACCTGAACTGCCCAGCTTGGGGCTACCGGCCGTGTAATAACCTAAATCCGGCGCATACAAAGCTTCATGCATGTACTGATCAAAAGGCAAGCGGCCACCATGCTCAAGTATTTTTTTGCTAATATAGGCGATCAAAGCTTGGCTATGCGCTAGGGCTGATTCATCAGGGATGGGTAATATGGTCATAATCTTGGGTACTTATCATGAATAATACTGTAAAAGTCGCTTTCATTACCGGGGGCGCTAAACGTATCGGCGCTGCGTTAGTACGCACTCTGCATCAACAAGGCTATCGGATCGGCCTTCATTATCGGCATTCGCGCCAAGAAGCTCAAGCTTTAGCCTGTGAATTAAATCACCTCAGGCCCCAATCAGTGCAATTATTTGAAGCCGATGCTGCTGATCTTGAAACTTTGCAGAGATTTCCTGACCAAATCGAGCAAGCCTTTGGCCGCTTAGATATCTTAATCAACAATGCCTCAAGTTTTTATCCGACACCCATTGGAGCCACTCAGTTACACGATTGGAATGCGTTGATCGATAGCAATGTTAAGATG
>CANCKG010000103.1 GCA_947378515.1 Gammaproteobacteria bacterium
GTCGAAGCGCCAGTATTAGCGGAATTAACGGAAGAATTTTGCCGTAGCTTAGGCGTCGTCGATGGCCAAGTCGAGACTTTAAAACAAGAAATTCGCTCGACTTTAGAGCGTGAATTGACCAAAACTTTGCGTAATAAACAACGTGAACAAGCTTTTGATAAATTACTCGAAGTTAATGCGCTAGAAGTGCCAGCTGCCGAAGTGCATGACGAAGTGCATCATTTAATGGAAAAGGCGCAAGAACGTTTTAAAGAAATGGCCAAACAACAAACGGGTTCGGTGCCTAAAGATTTACCGAAATTCCCGCATAATATGTTTGAAGCCGAAGCTCTGAAACGCGTTAAGACCGGTTATCTAGTGCGGGCTTTGATTCGTTTGGCGAATTTAGAAATCACCGATGCGGATGTGCGTGCTTTGGCTGAAGAATTAGCGGGTCCCTATGAAACGCCAGCTGAAGTGGTGCGTTATCATATGGATAATAAAGAACGTCATAATCAATTGAAAGCATTAGCCTTGGAATACAAAGTGGTGCAGCATTTGTTTGATTTGGCGAACGTTACTGAAAAACCGATCCCTCATGCTGAATTAATGCAAGCCAATGCTTAATCTATATAAAGACAGAGAATCTTACGCATGACGATGACACTGAATACCTTGATCCCGATGGTGGTAGAACAATCGGGGCGTGGCGAACGCTCTTATGATATTTATTCGCGTTTATTGAAAGAACGGATTATTTTTTTGACCGGTCCCATTGAAGACCATATGGCCAACGTGATCGTGGCGCAATTATTGTTTTTAGAAGCGGAAAATCCTGAAAAAGAAATCTGTATCTATATCAATTCACCGGGTGGAGCGGTGACCTCTGCTTTGGCGATGTACGATACGATGCAATTTATCAAGCCCGATGTGCGAACGATTTGCCTGGGTCAAGCGGCTAGCGCTGGCGCATTACTGTTGTGTTCTGGCACACCCGGTAAGCGTTATTGCTTACCGAATTCACGGGTGATGATTCATCAACCCTTAGGTGGCATGCAAGGACAGGCTTCGGATATTGCCATTCACGCCAAAGAAATTTTATTGATTCGTGATCGCTTGAATGCCATCATGGCGAAGAATTGTAATAAATCGATTGAGCAAGTGGCATTGGATACTGAACGTGATAATTTCATGAGCGCACAAGAAGCCGTGGCTTATGGTTTAGTCGATGGTATCTACGAAGCTCGACATATGATTAAAACGGAAAAATAGTAAAATGACTGATAAAAAAACGCCGACCAGTGGTGAAACGCCGCCACCTATCATGCATTGTTCGTTTTGTGGCAAAAGCCAACACGAAGTCGTCAAACTCATTGCTGGCCCCAGTGTTTATATTTGTAATGAATGTATTGGTTTATGCAGTGATATTGTTAAGAGTGAATTGGTCGATGGCGAAGCGGTCGAATTAGATCCTTTATTTGCCCATTTACCGGTGCCTAAAGAAATTCGTTCTGCATTAGACGATTATGTGATCGGGCAAGACACGGCAAAGAAATCATTGGCTGTCGCAGTATATAACCATTTTAAACGCCTCAAGCATGGCGCTACGCAAGAAGCTGGTCAAGCGGGTAGTGAATTACGCAAGAGCAATATCTTATTGATTGGACCTACAGGTAGTGGTAAGACTCTACTCGCCGAAACCTTGGCAAAATTATTGGATGTACCCTTTGCCATCGCCGATGCGACAACCTTGACCGAAGCAGGTTATGTAGGTGAAGATGTTGAAAATATCATTCAAAAATTATTGCAAAAATGCAATTATGATGTTGAACGAGCGCAACATGGTATCGTGTATATCGATGAAATCGATAAGATTTCCCGTCGGTCCGATAGTCCTTCTTTGACCCGTGATGTGTCGGGTGAAGGCGTTCAGCAAGCGTTATTGAAATTGATCGAAGGCACGATATCGTCGGTGCCACCTCAAGGTGGTCGTAAACATCCGCAGCAAGATTATATTCAAGTCGATACGACCAATATCCTCTTCATTTGTGGTGGCGCTTTTGATGGCTTAGAAAAAATCATTTTAGAGCGATCAGAAAAAGCTGGTATTGGCTTTTCGGCCGAAGTGCGGAGCAAAGATGTCAAAAAAGACATCGGTAGCATTTTTAGAGAAGTGCGGCCAGAAGATTTGATTAAATTTGGCTTGATTCCTGAATTTGTCGGTCGTTTACCGGTAACGGCAACGCTGGATCAATTGGATGAAAAAGCTTTGATTCAAATTTTAACTGAACCTAAAAATGCGTTAGTGAAACAATACTCCCAATTATTTGCCATGGATAATGTCGGCTTTGAAATCACCCCTGAAGCGCTGAATGCAGTGGCCAAAAAAGCCCTTGAACGGCGCACAGGCGCGCGTGGCTTGCGATCAATTTTAGAAGCAGCGTTATTAGATGTCATGTATGAAATCCCCTCGATTTCAGATATCGCTCGAGTGGTCGTCGATGCCGATACTATCTTGGATCACGCAGCGCCAAAACTGTATTTAAACGATGAAAGCGTTCATTTGCAAGAAGCGGCTTAAGTTAAAGTAAAATCAATTGTATCTATTCAGCACATTTACTACATTTTATGTAGAAGCTGAGCTGTGGCGACTGGCAGCGATGGGGGATTGTTAAGGGGGAGAACCGCGATTCTCCCCCTTAACCTGCACTAGCGCGGGTTCCCCGCGCGTAGGTGCTGAATGGATAAAATCAATTTATACCCATCGCACCGGAAGGTGCGATGGGTATAAATTTAAAATAGAGCTATAGCGCTCGCCATGAGCACACGTTAAATCAAAAACCTCGCATCTTCAATGGTGAGTGGTATAGCTGTAAGGCTATAAATTGATTTTATGGCTGTACGTGTATATTCTCTAAACAATTCCACGCAATGATGAGCCACACAATTTTTGCAAGTGTGCGCATCTAGGGTATAAAGCGACCATAATATGAGCGTCGCACCTTGATTTCTGTATTTAAACTCCCCACTTGCTTACTATATTGTTAAAATCCCTTTTTATGACTCCATTTAGGAAATCCCATGAGCGAGCCTAGTAAAAATACCGATAGGAAAATACTGTCCGCAGAATTCATGCCGATCTTACCCCTGCGTGATGTCGTGGTCTTTCCGCAAACCGTAATTCCTTTGTTTGTCGGCCGTAAAGCGTCGGTCGCAGCACTCGATGCTGCCATGAGTAAAGACAAGCAAATTTTATTGGTTGCCCAAAAGAATTCGACTGAAAATGAACCGGTTGCTGGCGATTTATATCAAATCGGTACACTTGCGACGGTATTGCAATTGCTAAAACTTCCTGATGGAACCGTAAAAGTGTTGGTGGAAGGTTTGCGTCGGGCCAGAGTGATCAGTTTTGCGGCTATTGATCATGATGAACATGGTTTTTTAGCAGCAAAAGTAGCGTCTTTTCATGTGTTAAGTGTGGCGAATGAACACGAAGCGACCATTTTAGCGCGGTCATTAATGGGCCACTTTGAACAATATGTCGCGGCGAATAAAAAAATCCCGCCGGAAATTCTTTCAGCCTTATCGGCGATTGAAGATCCGCTGCGTTTAGCCGATACCATTGCCGCGCATTTGTCATTGAAATTGAGTGATCGCCAGACGTTATTAGAAATTACTGAACTTGAAGTGTTGATCGAGCATTTGTTAGCCTTTATCGAAGCGGAATTAGATGTGATTCAAATCGATAAACGGGTGCATGGCCGTGTTAAGCAACAAATGGCCCATAATCAACGCGAATATTACTTAAACGAACAAGCTAAAGCGATTCAAAAAGAATTGGGTGAGATCGACGATAACGGTGAGTCAGAGCCGGATCGGTATTTATCGCGCATCAAAAAAGCCGGCATGCCGGTGGAAGCGAAGACTAAAGCTGAAGCCGAATTAAAGAAACTGCGTACGATGTCGCCAATGGCGGCCGAAGCGACCGTAATCCGTAATTATTTAGATTGGCTACTCGATATCCCGTGGAAAAAATCCAGTAAAATCCGTGGTGATTTGAGGGTGGCCGAAGAAATTTTAGAAGAAGATCATTATGGTTTGGAAAAAGTCAAAGAACGCATTTTGGAATTTTTAGCGGTGCAAAATCGCGTTAAGCAATTAAAAGGTCCTGTTCTGTGCTTAGTTGGGCCGCCAGGTGTAGGTAAGACCTCGTTAGGTTTATCGATTGCCAGAGCCACAGGTCGAGAATTTGTTCGCATGAGTTTGGGTGGGGTTCGTGATGAAGCGGAAATTCGT
>CANCKG010000104.1 GCA_947378515.1 Gammaproteobacteria bacterium
TCTGGTTAACCGTTCGAGTAGACCGAAATCACTGTTCGACTGGGACCGAAATCGGTGTTCGACTAAAACCGAAATCAGTGTTCGGGAGAATCCGAAATCACTGTTCGGGTAACACCGAAATCACCGTTCGATTTGCTCCGAAATACACACAAGGTGCTGGTTATTTAAGTAATTAATGGATTGCGTCAAAAGCTGAGGGTTGAATTTAAGGTGATTCAATAATTCATAGTTCGGTTTAAACGGCGCGTTATGCAAGCTAAGACTGTCGAGTATAGTCACATCGCTCCCTGAGTGGCCAAGTGCTGCCATTTTGGCGTAAATTTCCGCAGGCGTCGTCGGGGTGATATCGTGAATGGCTGGGTGAGCGCAACTCATTTCTAGATCAGGCTTGAATGCTACAGCGTCATTGACCCTTATGCTATAAAATTGAAAGCCCAAGTCGGCTAAATCTACCAGCACTTTCAAAACTTCATTTAAATCATTGGGCGAGTAATGTCGCAACAGGTGATCGGCGAGTACTAAGGTTTTAGGCCGTAAGTCACCATCAATAACACAGCTTTGGCCAAAAGCGGGTTCGCCCGCAATTAAGCGTCTGATATCCAAGATTCCTGGTAATTGATTCGAGTAGCAAAAACCTTCGGAGTTAGCTGGCGCTGTAAAATTTTTTGGCAAGTGCGAGAAGGGCATGAGAATAGGCCTAAAGTTGAAATGGATTTTAAGTATGAATTTTTTATTCTTTTGATTATGTGCAGCTATTTTAATAGTAGAAAGATTAAGAGAGTATGAAGTCATGCTAGTGATCGTAACTATATTGCTCTGACAATCAGATTCGAAATAGGGTTTTTAAGCGGTGCTTAACGCTAAACTGTGTCATTGCGAGCCCTTATCAACCGTTTCAATACATGAGCAACTAACAGGTTTTCTGTTCTTTCGGTTAAAGAGAGCTCACAACGCCGGGTCAGAGGATAGTCTCAAGTCCGCACTGAGCCTGATGTTAGTTGGAAGTTCCACGCTTTTTGTGAGGCGTGGCAAACCAGCTGAAGATCCATCCGCTAAGTTTCTATAAAAAATTGTCTCAAATGTGCTGAATAATTAATGCTATTTTCGTGGTGTGCAGGGATCGCCAAGTAGACCAGTTTTTTGAAACAGCGAGATCTTTAGTTGATCAAATAGCAAGGTTGCAACCAGAATCGCCCCAAAGGTGCCGGCTAACCAAAGCGCGGGTATAGCCTGCATGAGTAAGCCCATCGTTGCTAAGATGGACGCTACGATGATATTGCCTAGCGTTGCCGCCATGACGGGAAGGCTAGGGGCGAGCGACCAGAAACGGCCTGGCACACGGGCAATATAAATCGTCGCTTGCGCCGAATACATAAGGTAGGCAAACATCAGTGTTTGAATCTGCAGCATGCTTAAGAGCCAGACGTGCATTGCTAGCCATAGCATCGCCAAGGCCAGTGCTAACCACCCCAAAGCTAACATGCCGCCGAGCTTGGCAATTTCAGCTACGTTCCAGCGTCCAGGCGATGAAGATCCCTGTACTCGATCAGTCGCTAAGGTAATTGTCACGATGTCATTGAGAATGATGATCATAGCAATTAAGGCCAGTGGTGTTACAAAAAAACCGTTGGCGATATAACCTATGGTTAGTAAGGCGGCCAGTTCGACGGTTCTGGCAATTTTGGTGATCGTCCAGGTCAGCATTCGCCTATAGACTCGGCGACCACCGCGCACCACCGACACAATGCCTTGTAGGCCAGGAACGGTCAGGACTAATTGGGCAGAAGCTTTAGCGACGTCGGACGCCGAACAAACGGCGATGCCAACTTCGGCTTTTTTTAATGCCGGGGCATCGTTTACACCATCACCGGTCATGCCGGTAATTTCGCCGGCCCGCTGCAGGGCTTGAACAAGCTTAAATTTTTCTTCAGGATAGCAGTTGGCAAATCCGTCAAAGTCAAGTGGGTGGTCTAAGGCTGCAGTTACTTCACCAAACCGATCGCCGAGCCCAATGGCTTGGCCGACCGCCTTAGCCGTGTCGCGCGTATCTCCCGTGACCATGAGGATTCGAATGCCGAGTTGGTTAATCGCTTGCACGAGCGCGATTGCATCGTCACGTAGCGAATCGGCGAGCGCAATTAAGCCCCGAAGCATCAAGTGTCCTTTAGGGCCTGCAGCAACCACCAAAATGCGTGCGCCAGATGCTGCTAACGTTTCGATCTGAGCCTTAAGTTCAGGTAGTGCTTCGGCGAACTGCGCTACCACAGGTGGGGCACCTAACATCACGTGCAGTATTTGTCCATCGCGCTTGACATAGGCTTCGGAGCGCTTTAGGGCAGGATCAAACGGGATGAATTTTTGAACGTCCAGAGGCTTTAATGATTGGGCCTTGAAAGCGGATAGAATCGCCAGATCAACAGCGCCTTGGGTCGCATCATTACATGCGGCTGCAGCCCAAACTAAGATGTCGTTCGTTGATTCTTCTTTGAATGGGACAATGCGCGAAAGGATTTCTTTATTTTGCGTTAAGGTGCCGGTCTTATCGATACAAAGGACATTCATGGTCGCTGCTTCTTGCAAGGCCGTAAGGCCCGTGACCAACACCCCTTCTTTGGCTAATTGTCGCGCTTCAACGGCGTTTGCGACAGTAAAGGCCGCTGGCATCGTTACCGGGACTGTCGCGATCACCAACACTAAGAAAAAAGGGATGAGCGGCACGAGACTATGACCATGATAAAGCACGGCGCCAACTAAGATGATTGCCAGTACGGCATCAATGCTAATTAAATAGCGGACCACGGTGAAGAGCAAGCTATCCAAGTGACCGACCGTACGGGTGGTTCTCACTAACTCGGCAGTGCGGCCATAATAACTGCGAGTTCCGGTTGCTTTTACGGTGCCTGAAGCTTCGCCGTGACTGACCGTTGAGGCCGAATAAATCATTTCACCGCAAGATCGATGTGCGACACCAGACTCACCGGTGAGGGCGGACTGATCGACCGCCACAGTTCCTTCCAGAATTATAAAGTCAGCGGGGACGATATCCCCCATTCTGACGTGGACGAGATCACCAGGAACAATGTCTCTAGCCGCTAGTGTCTGCCATTGTCCAGCGCGCCGCACACGTGTGTTTATTTGCAAGCGATCACGGAGTAGACTCAAGGCGGTTTGGGCGCGCCGCTCTTGAATTCCACCTAGTAGCGCACTAAAGACTAACCAAACAGCAATCATAGCGGGGCCAGCTACTTTGCCCAACAACACTTCTAGTACCAGTGCTACTTCAAGCAGCCAAGGAATAGGGCCCCAGAGACGTTTTAAAATATTTTTAAGCCACCCGGTGGGCTTTTGGCTAATTTCATTCGAGCCGTATAGCCGCAGTAGGTCTTCCGCTTCGGCGCCAGATAGGCCCTCTGAAGAACACGATGAATTTTTTAACGCTTCAGCGGTCGCGCTACTCATGATGTTACTCCAGCGGACATTAAAAGGCTGAAGTATAGCAATATCCTCAGCATCTTAAGCGAAAAACATTGCGTGGTTATAGGTTAACAAGGTGAAAAATGGTACCGCAAATGAGTAAGATAGCCACAGGTGCGATGACTCTGATCAGCCATGACCAAATCACACAGAGGGTGTTATTAAAACCCAATTCACGAAAACTTATCTTTCGGGCAATTACCCAGCCGACAAATACCGCAATGAGTAAGGCGGAAAGTGGTGTGAGTAAATCGGACGAAAATTTTTGTAATACAGTGTGGATCGGCCAATTAAATAGCGTTATATTAGCCCAAACACTATACGATAATAACGTTGCGGTGCCGACGACCAAGGCGCCCACGCCGATGATCACGGTAGCCTGGGTGCGAGTCATTGAAAAGCGCTCGATTAAGGTGATCGTCGCCGATTCAGCCATCGCAATCGTCGGTGTCCACGCCGCGAGCACGGTGGCAAAAAAGAATAATACGGCAATTGCTAAACTGTGAGGAATGGCTGAAAATATCAGCAACACATTGTCATAAGATAGGCTTTGCGCTAAGGTTATGCCAGTGGGGTTAGCCAGTAATAACGGGTAAATGATAAAATACGCCAGCAAAGACGCGCAGGCATCAAAGCCTGCAATGATGAGTGTCGAGCGACCTAATGGTACGGTATAGGGTAGGTAAGAGCCATAAACAATCATGCTACCCATGCCAACATTGAGTTTAAAAAACGCATAACTTAAAGCGAC
>CANCKG010000105.1 GCA_947378515.1 Gammaproteobacteria bacterium
TCGGTGCTATCGGCACTGATCGCTAAATTGAAGCGCAATTGAAAAGTACTTTTTTGTTCTTGAATAATTAATTCCGGCGCCCCACTGACCAAGGCTACCGTTTGATTTAAATTGGTATCCATGAAAAGATAAGGGTGACCGATTAACAGCACCAGGGCTTTTAAAATATGAAAAGTTACTTGTGGTCGACTACCATAGCTGCCGGAATCAAGGTATGTTGCGCTCATCAAATCACGATCTTGTTCGGTGGCATTTAAGTCGGTAAATTTTTCCGGTAATTTTTTTAAAGCAATTACTTTAGGAATTGACCATTCGCCTTGGCGATTGCATTTTTGTTCAGCGGGATTAATCCCGGCGATGCTATTGCCGCCATAGGAACTCAATAACCACACCAATCTTTTTTGGCCAACAGCACTGGTCTTTGCCGCGGCGATCAAGTTTTTTGGTACCGGTAAGTGAATGAGTGCCGCCAATTGATTTTCCCACGGTAGCTGGCGCTTAAACCACGGTAGCCATGACTGCATGCCGGTTTCTTGCTGCAATAACGCCACTTGATCGCTATAATCTTTAACGCCTTGTTCGCTCAATAAAGCCGCACTGCCTAACATGATCAAGCGGCACTTAGCGCTGGCCGCTGCTTGATATAAATCCACCAAAATGGTTTTCTTGATTTCTCCCAAGGGCGTCCAATAATAGACTAAGCTCTGGAATAATTGTGTCAATAATGGCTTGTCAGTCAGCAGTTTACTGACATTGGCATCGCCAGCGTGAATTCTGGCCAGCGCATCTAAGTGGGTCCATAGTACATAATCTGGCTGACCGGTGTTTTTTAAAGCCAAATTTATATACACTTGCGCTTGTTTGCGCAGCTTGGCATCGCTTGAACGCAAGTAAGTAAGCACGTAAAGATAACCAAATAAGCCGGGCAGCAAGGCATTACGATAGTTTTTACTAATGCGATAATTTTTTAAAGCACGGGTGAATAAGGTTAACGCCGTTAAATGATCACCGCGCAATAAACATAGCGCCGCTCGCGTTATCTCATCATAAGCATGGTCTTTAATTAATGCCTGAGCTTCGCTTAAACGGCCCATCAACAATAACACTTCACTGAGTTGCAAGATAAAATCGGCGCTTAATTTTTTGGTAGGTTTAGAAGTTACATAAGTCAATGACCAGTTACATAAAAAATCGGCTTGAGAACACGTCGGTGAAAATTTCACACCTTGCAACAAGGCGGTCATTACTTCTTGCACTATATCGGGATGCAAGCGCGCCAACCATTCAGGTTGATAGTAAGGCCCCAGTGCTACTTCATAAGCCCGACTCAAGGCTTTTTTATCGACGACTTGAGCGCACTTTTCTAACCACGTGTGCACCGTTTCAGGATTTTTAGTTTGCAATAAGGCGATGCGCAAATGGGCGATATATTGTTCCAAGCTTAAATGGTAATAATGCACCGATTGCGGCAACACATCGCTGCTAAACACTGCCATGCAATAGGCATCGAAAGTCTGCTCGATAAGAGCCGCCTGAATCGGCCAATTCAGCCATTCTCTTTTGATGACATATTTTACGGTGCCATATGTATTGTTGATGGTAATTAATTTCTTATCATTCATCGCTTGCAGCAAAGTTGTGATATTTTTATTATCAATGGCTTTGGCGGCTATTTTTACTTCAGCCTTGCGCAACACTTCCATCAAAGCGCTTTTGCCCAAAGCTGTGCCACTCAAGGCTAATAGGGTTAACGTGGCTTTTTGTGGTACGGCTAAAGCACTAAAATCGGCTAAGGAATAAGTCATAGAAGGCTCTGTAGGGATAAAAATAGTTGTAACTATTCAGCACATTTTTACATATTTTGCGTAAAAGCTTAACTGTGGTGACTGGCAGCGATGGTGGATTTTAAGGGAGTTTCGTGGAAACAGAAAAAGCCTGAGTTTTTTTCCCACGAGGCACCATAAAGCCATCTTGCTTTATGGTAGCAAATCGGGATCTTTTCAGTAAAGCTTTTCATCCCTGCTTTGACTTACACGTCCTGCCAAGAGCGTCATTGCTCTTATAAAAATTACACTAATTCTTCTAACCACGTGTTTTTTTTAACGGCTTCATCCAGAGTTTTTAACGTCAATAATAATGGTTCCATCAAGTGCAAAGGCCAAGCATTGGGACCATCGCTTAATGCTTTTGCAGGATCTTGATGGGTTTCCATGAAAATGCCGGAAATGCCAGTGGCGATTGCGGCGCGGGCGAGGGCGGGAATAAATTCGCGCTGACCGCCAGAACTGGTGCCCATGCCGCCAGGTAATTGGACTGAATGGGTGGCGTCATAAACAACGGGGCAGCCCGTATTGCGCATGATGACCAGTGAACGCATGTCGGACACTAAATTATTATAGCCAAAAGAAGCGCCGCGTTCACAGACCATAATGTGTTCATTACCCGTGCAGCGGGCTTTTTCGACTACATTGACCATATCGGTCGGCGCTAAAAACTGACCTTTTTTAATATTAACCGGTAAGCCGGTAGCCATCACACCTTGAATGAAATTAGTTTGGCGGCATAAAAAGGCTGGGGTTTGCAACACATCAACCACGCTGGCGACTTCATTTAACGGAGTATCTTCATGAACATCGGTTAACACGGGCACACCGATTTGACGTTTCACTTCACTTAAAATGCGCAAACCTTGTTCAAGGCCAGGCCCTCTAAAGCTCAGGTGTGATGAACGATTGGCTTTATCAAAAGACGATTTATAAATAAAGGGTATGCCGAGACGATCGGTGATTTCTTTTAACGTGCCGGCAGTATCGATGGCCGATTGTTCACTTTCAATGACGCAAGTACCAGCGATTAAAAAGAACGGTTGGTTTAAACCGATGTTAAAATGACATAATTTCATGAGTGGGTTCTCAAGTTATAAAGTGTTAAGGTATTGTTCGACATAGGCACGGGTTTGGTTATCGGTGCCGATAATAGTGTCAAAATCTCTGGCAGCTTGAATAGGTAGCGTGTTCAGTGCCTCTCGGGCCACTTTAGCAATGGCGTTAAAACTGATTCTGTTGCTTAAAAAAGCGGCCACCGCGCTTTCATTGGCGGCATTTAAAATACATGGGGCGGTGCCACCTAATCTTAATGCATCATAGCCTAGTGAAAAAGCAGGGTAGCGCTCAGGGTCGATGGTTTTGAAGCTTAAGGCGCCAGCTTGTACTAAATCTAAAGTGTTAACACCACTTGCCATGCGTTTTGGCCATGCCATGGCATTGGCGATGGGGATGCGCATATCGGGTTCACCCAATTGTGCTAATAGTGAGCCATCGGTGTAGACGACCAAAGAATGCACAATACTTTGTGGGTGGATTAAGACTTCAATTTCAGCGGCGGCTAAACCAAATAAGTAGTGCGCTTCGATTACTTCCAGCGCTTTATTCATCATGGTGGCAGAATCGACGGTAATTTTTTTACCCATTTGCCAATTAGGATGTTGGCATGCAGCTTCTGGGCTAATGGTGGCGAATTGATCGAGGGCTAAGTCACGAAAGGCACCGCCTGAGGCGGTTAAAATGATTTTTGTGACGCCAAAATCCGCGGCATGATGAGCTAAATTTAAGGCTGGAAATAAGCGTGGCGCTAAAAAATTGACGGGTAAGCATTGAAAAATCGCATTGTGTTCACTATCGACCGGCAATAAGGTGGCTTTAGCGTCCTTCACCGCTTGCATCATCAAATCGCCGGCCATCACCAAGGCTTCTTTATTGGCTAAAAGCACGCATTTACCGGCCTTTAGCGCGGCATAAGTGGGGGCGAGTCCAGCGGCGCCAACAATGGCAGCCATCACGCAATCGACGAGCGGATCGGTAGCAATATCGATGAGCGCTTGTGATCCTGCTAAAACTTCGGTGGCACAATGGCGTTCTTGTAGTAACGTGCTTAAGCGTTTGGCCGATACAGGGTCAGAGACGACGGCATAGTTGGGTGAAAATTCAAGGCACAGTTTAGCTAAGGCTTCTACTTGCTGATGACCGCTTAAGGCAAACACGTGATAGTGTTCAGGTTGTAGCCGCACTAATTGTAACGTGCTTGCTCCAATTGAACCGGTAGCGCCGAGAATACTCAGGTTTTTTATGCGCATAGCTTTAAAATCACTAAGCCAACGCCAAAGATCGGAGCTGCTGCAAATAAACTGTCGAGTCGATCTAAGAGGCCGCCGTGGCCTGGCAGTAA
>CANCKG010000106.1 GCA_947378515.1 Gammaproteobacteria bacterium
TGATCAATAATGCCCCCAAAGATGCTCCTTTGGTAGCTTTGGATGAAGCTATTAAAATTTTTAAAACAAATCTTGAAGCGAAAATTATTGTTTTAAAAGCCACCTTACCTGAATACTCGCAAGGCTTATTAATTGAATTTTTAAACAAGGCTGAACTAAAGATCGCGGCTTTTCAAGAACGCATCGCTTATCTAGAAGCGATCACGCCAGATGCTACCGATATCATGCGGTTATTTTGCGCACAAAATCTCGATGATCCTGAAACACTGGCTGAGCAATCCCAAGTGATTCAGCCAGTGATTCCTGAGTATCAAAAAGTGTTTTCTTTAGGTAAATTTGAAAATAATTTACTGCATGAATTGTTAGATATTGGCATCGATATTGTCTATGATTTGACCGATGATCGCTTGAAACAAACGTTGATCAAAAACCCTGCCGTCAAACACTTAGCCGAAGCCAAAGAAGCCCTGCGTCAGCAAGGCAGTATTTATGGTGCGCGCGATGTCAATACCAAAGAAGCGATTCCTGCCAGTATGTTGCAGCGCCAGCGCTTGTGTGCCATGGATCCAGGCGCTTTGGCGTCTTGTCTGTACCTTGAACCCGCTGCTATACCTACCCTGCAGAATTTACATACTATTGCAGACTTAAAAAATGCAGCTTATCTGAAGGTGGGCGATGACTTATATTATGTCAATCAAGCCCGAGCTCAATGCGAGAGAGTCGGCGCTGCTTCGGTTATAGCGAACTTAGCTCTTAGCGAACGTGAAGACTTAACAACTGAAAAGTTAAAGCTAATCACTGCAGCCACAGGTCATAGCACCCAGCAGTGGGTTTCCAGTCAAACTTTAGTCAGCTTTGCCGGGGATTTATCGGAACAAGACGAAGGCTTATGCTTACTCGCCCAAAAAAAATATCACGCCAAAGAAAAGTATTTAGCGCAACACACGGGTGAATCCAAACTAAACACCGCTTATCGTATCGGTCAGGGCATCGTTACAGCGATTTGGTGGCCAGTGGCGCTTAGTCTAGAAGTAGTGGCTTGTGGTGGGCGCGTTGGCTTGACGCTTTTGAGTACCGGAGTTGCCCTGGGTTCGACAAAATGGGCCGATAGTATCGATCACTTTGGTCAACGAAGCCATGACTGGCTAAGCGATACGTGGGGTTACGCCGGGACGCAAAAGGCCGCCACTCAATATTATCGGCGCACCGATGTTGAATCAGGCGATGACCACCAACGGGTATTGACCGCTATCGCCAGCCAGCCTGATCGATTATTCAGTAACATTGCTAATCATTATTTGAGTGGTTCGAGCACGGTTCGAATCATGGGTGAACAAATTCGTGGTTTTGGCCAAGCGCTATATAACCTGCCTTATGAAATAACCCATACAGCCAGCAGTGTTTACGAGAAGCTAAAGGGTCAGGATTGGTTGACTGTAAAAGGTTTGGATGAAACACTTCTTGAAACGGCAAAGTCTATAGACAGTCCTGAAGAAAATTCAGAGTTCACAGAAGAGCAGTCTGTGTCGGTAACAGCAGAGTCAGCGTCTATAGGCAATCCTGCGAAGACTGCGCCCAAAACCAAGGCCGAAGTACACTTGTTACAAAAATTCGCCGTGATGAATGCTTATTTCGAAGAGTTGCGCCTAAGCGATGAGATCAAACGAGAGGCATTGGCGAAGGAAGGTGATAACGCAGTGCCTGTTCGCTATGAGAATGCAGCGGCCATGCAATTAATGCGCAAGGCCGATACCGATTCTATTTTAGATTTTGTCGACGAAGTGTTTGTCAGTGGTTTATGCCATACTTTGATCAATGAAATGTTCAATGAAGCGCCATTAATCAGTGCCGTGATGTTTGCCGTATCTCTCGCCTCTTTCGGTATCATGACCGGTTTCATCGCCGGACCCGCCGCGCTGACCTATATCCCGGGCATTATCGGCAAAAGCTTTACCGGTCAAACGGCTAAGGCGGGTCTTTTCAGTGCTTCTGCCGCCAATTTTTTACAATTCAAATTAACCAGTCTAGCCTTTATCGGTCTCACTAAAATTTATGAATTAGATTTTAAATTTTTAAAGAGTCTCGGTAATCATCCCGAAGCTTTATTAGCCTTTGCCGCACTAACGGCCATTGGTTATGGCATCGGTTGTTTAGGTCAGCTGCCGAATAATATTTCAGTGACGGTGGGGAGTCAGAGTGCGGTGATCCCTATTGCACCCTTGGTGTTTATTCCCAATGCGATTTCACCTGAAGCCCACGCAGCCATTATTGGCGGTGTTATGCCCTTAATTAGCCTTGAATTAGCGTTCATTGGCTTAAAATCATTGTTATTTCTTGATGCCTTAGCCTCCGGTCGTCACCACCCCGATGTCTGTGCGACGCGCAGCGGTGAATTGTTGGCGGGTATTATCGACGTATTGCGGCAAAAATCAGAGAATCGACAGTATGCGATCATCGATCTTTTAGACCATTTGGGCGTTCACTTGTCAGGCTCGATGATGAGTCACGCTGTCGTTCAGCAATTTTTTGACAATATTGCAGCCTTTCAAGTGGCGAATACTGACGATGCTTGCGCTCGCAACTTAGCGAGCAATGCTGGTAGCGGTATTAATATAGCACCGTTGCTACCGCCGCTATCACCCGGCCATGACGTTGAATCTGAAGTTACCATGGATCTAAGCGTAGCTGCCAGCGAAACTTATCCTTTGATCGAAGCAAACCGTGAGGTCTATCGGCCCAAAGGCACGGCACCTAGTCACTTCACAGAAGAACAAAGTGATTTAAAGGCGGCGCACACCGATTTAACCCAAGAATTAAAATTATTGCAGCGTTATGAAGCGCTAGGCATAAAAGTGCCCAAGCGTGATCAAGAAAGGGTCTATAACCATTTAGATGCCCTGTATGATCAATACAATTGGCGGTGTCGGGAGCAGGGGCGCCATGATTTGCAATTGGATAAAAGTGTCGTGTTACGCGATTTTTTTGTGAGTCATTGTTATCAAGGCACACCCGCGGGCGTACGCTGGGTCAGTAGTATCGTCGGGGTGTTATGGCGACCCTTTAAAAAAGCCATCACCCCGTCGCCTTTTATCTTAGAAAAAGCCCGCATGAGTGATGCGAAAGATGCTTTGCTGCTTGGTCATGCACAAGCCATCGGCGGAGAAATAGGCCGTAGTTTTAATCTAGGGGTCGATGGTGCTGCGCGCGTCACGTTTTCTGGCTTTGGTTTAGGTGCTTTAGCGGCAAAAGGCATGGATGCGATGCGTAATTGGTACAACGGTAATAAAGAATCAACACTGTATCGCGCCGCCGATGCGACCATTACCCACAATATAGATCTGCATAATCTTAAGCTACCGCTGTATGAACAGCGTCAAGCCTCATACGCTAATGCCGCCAGAGGATCTGATAAGAACAGTGATTTAAAGGCGGCATTAGTCGCGGATTTGACCGCTCTGGCCGATGTCGCCAGAAAAGAGGTTAAAGTTTATAGTGACAATATCACCGTAGGCCCTAATATCGATGCTGACACTAATCGTCGATACACACGAGCCGCCTTGAGTGAAACAGCCATACACAATTCAAGTGGGGCAGTCACCGAGCGAGCGCTTAACATATCTTACTCGAGTGTATCCGCATTTACGCCACTGAGCCCTGCAGAAATCCGCGCCGGCGCGGATTATCACCATAACATTGTCCATAACAACTATACAGTTAAAAAGCCACCTGTCGGTGGAAACACTGAGGCGATGGGTACTGTCAACGCTAACCACCATGGGGATAATGCGCCAAATCCGGGTTGCGAGAGCGTGTTATCTGCTGCTTGCCACCTCATCCGGTTTTACTGAAAAAATTGACCTAACAACATGTAAGCACACTAACCTGCCAACGTCGAATGGGGTATAATAGCCGGCATTAGGTTTGTTCCCTTTAACTTTAAACGAATTTTTATGAATCCCTTAGTCAATATCGCGATCGATGCGGCCCGCCAAGCTGGCCGTATTATTATTAAAGCTGCTGATCGTTTAGATTTGCTGACTATCAGTGCCAAAGAAAACTTTGATATTGTCACCAATGTCGATCATGAGTCGGAAGCAAAAATCATCCAAACTATTCGTAAAGCCTATCCTGAACATGCGATTTTAGCCGAAGAAAGTGGCTTGTCTGGTGAACACGATGTTAGCTGGATCATCGATCCCTTAGAT
>CANCKG010000107.1 GCA_947378515.1 Gammaproteobacteria bacterium
AAAGATTTCAATGCTGGTGGCCAAGCTTATCGCCGTTTAAATGAATTAGCGTTAACGTTGTTAGCGCCCGGTGGTGTCTTAGTGACCTGTTCGTGTTCGCTGCATTTACCCGAAGCCGAATTGATTCATTGTGTCCAAATGGGTTTAGCCAAAACCCAGCGTCATGGCCGCTTAATCTTTCGTGGTCAGCAAGGTTTCGATCATCCTATTCACCCATCGATTCCAGAAACCAGTTATTTAAAGAGCTTATTCTTTCAAGTGGATTAATATCCTAACGCTTTTGGCTTTATTTTTTTAAAGTTAGAAGCGATTCACCCGTGAAGAGGGTAGTTAAATTTGGGCGATCCTGTGGGTCAATGGCGCACATCGCTTTTGCCAATATATAAAAACGCGAATGTGATGATAAATTAAGATCCCGTAATAACACACAACCCAACGCAAACGTATCGGTCGCTTGACAAAATAATTGTCGACGATCGATTTTAAGTGCTGCATTTAGTGCGCTGCTAATTTGTAAGGCTTCTTGCCAGCTTTGAAAAGTTAAAAAACTATCGAGCAGTGGTGGATCATTAAAAAATTCAGGCGCTAAATAGCCCACCGTACCACAGCCTTGGCCTGTATTACTGCCTTGAAAGGCTTCATTGTCATCAATAAAACGTAGTGTATAAGGGTTTAAAGGATCAAGATGTTCTTTGATGCAGATATTTTGGTCTTTGATATCAGTGAGTACAATACCTGTCGCTTGTAATTGGGCTAATTTTTTGATTAAACATTCGGCTATGTAGTCTCTTTGAGTGACGGTGAGTGAAGTGTTTTTTTGATTTAAAAAAATATTCAGTGTTGGTCCTTTATCATACATAACCTCGTAGCGCTTACCGTTTCGAATGAAAGAGTTGCAAAGATAGAGACTCGGCAAGCAATGCTCAACAGAATGACAAGGTTCATCTGGATACAAGAGTCTTCTTTTAAGTACATAACGTTGATTATCCGACATCGTTAACCATTTAACCGTAAATTCATAATTGTGAGACTGGCCAATTTTTAAATAATTTTTACTTTGATAGCATTCCCGATTAAAAGCCTTATAACGATCACGCTGTTCTTGCTCTTCTGGGCTTAATGCGTGCGTCTCTTCTTCCTCTTCACTGTTAGAATCGTCCTCTTGGATTTTAGCTAAGTCATTGGCATTTTGATGAAATAGCAAAAAGTTACCATTGATCATTTCACCGGCATGCAAGCCTGAGTCGCCTGTACAGTGACGCTTAAAAGGTATAGAAACAGTATCTTCTTTCTTTTCACCTGGTAAGATAAAAAAGCGTTTCAACTTATTATCAAATTCATCGAGACAGTGTTTAGTGATTTTAAGGCCGTTGGGCAAAGCGTTACCCCAAGATAGCCAATAGCGTTCATAATCTTCGGGCGCAATAAAATTTTGCGGATTTTTAAAATACACGTGCAATATCTTTTGTTCGATTTTATTTTCGTTGGTATTTAAGCTGAATGTTAATAATGGAGTAGGTGTTTTGAGCATATGGTATTAACTGTCATGATTAGATTGATACAATTATGACAATTAATACTTAATGTTTTATGAAGTAATATACCCATCGCACCTTAAGGTGCGATGGGTATATATTTAAAATAGAGCTATACTGCTCGCCATAGTTACCACGTTAAATCATTAACCTCGCATCTTGAATGGCGAGCGGTATAGAGGTGGTGAGGATTAAAAAAACCACTGTTAGCAAAATGAATGGCAGCTTGGGTAATTATTTGACTTTCAAACCTTTGACAATGGGTAAACTTTCTTGTAACCAAGCGCTCATACCACCTTTTAAAATCGATAATTCACCAAAACCTTGTTTTTTTAAGGTATTGGCTGCGGCCAAGGCTTGATTACCTTGGGCACAGACCAGTAAAATGGGTCGTTCCTTATGGGCGTCTAATTTGCCATTGCCTTTGTTTAAATCGACGATAGGGATATTGATCGCTTGCGTGATATGGCCCTTTTCATAACTGGTGAAATCACGAACATCGACGATAAACACGTCGCGACGATTCATAAATAAAGTCGCGTCTGAAGGGTTTAATTGTGGAATTCCGCTGAAACTCAAGCGGAATTCAAAGCCGATCCAGATAAATAGTGCGATAATAAAAGCCGCTGCTAAGGGCCAGTGTTGGATGAGAAACAGACTTAACTCACTAAAAAAATTGTTCATATTGTTCCTAATGGATCATGAGAGTGATATGAACCGTCGGGCAAGTCTTTATGGCCTGCCCGACAGGAAGATATTTACAGCAATCTAATCATTAAACGATTTAGATTTTTAACAAAGGTCGCTGGATCATCTAAGGTGCCGCCTTCGGCTAGTAAAGCTTGATCGAATAAAATGTGTGACCATTCTTTAAAGCGCTCATCGTCTTGTTCATTTTTCAATTGAACAACAAAAGGATGTTCAGGATTTAATTCCAGAATCGGTTTGGATTCTGGCATAGATTGCCCTGCTTGTTGCATGATTTTTTGCATATGCGGATTCATATCATTGCTATCGGTCACTAAACAGGCGGGTGAATCGGTTAAGCGATACGTCATACGGACATCTTTAATTTGATTAGTCAAACAAGCTTTAATTTGCGCCAAGACACTTTCAAAGTCTTTAACACTTTCTTCCTGCTTAGCCTTGGTCGCTTCATCAGTGAATTTATCCAGATCGATATCCGCTTTAGTGACCGCTTGTAAAGCTTTACCATCAAATTCATTTAAATGCGTCACGACCCATTCATCGATGCGATCACAC
The DNA here is from genome assembly GCA_947378515.1 of Gammaproteobacteria bacterium. Lineage (GTDB taxonomy): Bacteria > Pseudomonadota > Gammaproteobacteria > CAISUE01 > CAISUE01 > CAISUE01. The sequence continues at coordinate 2,799 of CANCKG010000107.1, forward strand.
ATGATTAACACTTCTAAGCCGCGCTGACGAAAAGCTTCTAAGTGAGGGCTATTTTTAGCCGCATTAAAAGTTTCTGCCGTGATGTAATAGATTTTATCTTGATCTGGCTTCAGGCGACTGATGTAGTCATTCAAGGTAACATCAGGTTCAGCATTATCGGTATGGGTAGAGCTGAAGCGCAATAATTTGGCAATCGCTTCTTTATTGACCGCATCTTCAACAATCCCTTCTTTCAAGACTCGGCCAAATTCTTTGTAGAATGTTACGTATTTTTCGGGTTCGTCTTGTTGCAATTTATCAAGCATCGTTAAGACTCGCTTGGTAACCGCCGAACGAACATTATCGACCACTTTATTGCTTTGTAAAATTTCGCGGGAAATATTTAATGGTAAGTCATTAGAATCCAAGACGCCTTTGACAAAACGCAAATAATTCGGTAAGAATTGTTCCGCATCATCCATGATGAAAACGCGTTTGACATAGAGTTTTAAACCATGATTTTGATCGCGATTATATAAATCAAAAGCGGCATGGGCTGGAATGTACAAAAGACTGGTATATTCTTGTTTGCCTTCAACTTTATTATGCGCCCAAGTCAACGCATCTTGATAATCATGCGCGACATGTTTATAAAATTCTTGGTATTCTTCAGGACTGATGTCACTTTTGGGTAATGTCCACAGTGCGGTAGCTTTATTGACTTGTTCCCATTCAGGGGCTGTTGGAGCAGCAGGCTCTTCGCCTTCAGGCGTTTCAGTTTCAGTGACTTCTTTTAAGAGAAATACTGGAATAGTGATGTGATCGGAATATTTACGCACTAAATGTTTTAAACGCCAATGGTTTAAAAATTCACTTTCATCTTGTCTTAGGCGTAAGATAATTTCTGTGCCACGTGTTTCTTTGCTAATCGATTCGATGGTGTAATCGCCTTCGCCTTTAGAGACCCATTCAACGGCATCGGTGCTCGGCAAGCCCGCTTTCAGGGTGCGGACAGTTACTTTATCGGCAACGATAAAGGCTGAATAAAAGCCGACGCCGAATTGGCCGATTAACGCGGCATCTTTTGATTGATCACCACTTAATTGACTTAAGAAATCTTTAGTGCCAGATTTAGCGATAGTGCCTAAATGTGAAATAACCTCTTCACGATTCATGCCGATACCATTATCACTAATCGTAATGGTACGGGCTTTTTCATCAAAGCTGATTTTGACTTGCAGTTCGGTATCGCCTGCTAATAATGCTGGATCTTTTAATGCTTCGAAGCGTAATTTATCGGCAGCATCGGAAGCGTTGGAAATCAATTCACGTAAGAAAATTTCTTTATTACTGTACAGCGCGTGAATCATTAAGTGCAATAATTGTTTGGTTTCGGTT
>CANCKG010000108.1 GCA_947378515.1 Gammaproteobacteria bacterium
AGCATGGAAGAACCGTGACCGATTTTTCTCTCAATTGATCAATGTGATTTTGAGCGATGGAGCAACAACTTGCCGTTTCTGGATCACCTTGGTGATAATAAATCACTTGGTAAACCGGCGCTGCGCTACTGCGATCTAATGCGACACGATGGATATAACAAAGCGTATTCATCACATTCACCTGGCTTGACACCGCTGAACGATCCGTCTCTGCATTTAAGTAAATGATTGCATTGAGTGCTAATATTAAATCAACTTGTAATTTTTCATATGCCGCTTTTTTTTCAGCGACGCTATAAAAAATTTCGTGATAATATTGATCCCATTCATTGGAAAAATACATGGTCGCCATGCGCTCACTATTTCTCACGCCCGCGCTACCACTGATTGGCTCACTGTACATTGCGTTCACTACAACTTTAGTAGGCATAGCCCCTCCTTATTTTTAGTTTTAGTAAAAACACTTGAGGGGGTATGCAAGCTTCGTGCCAACTTTAGGCTTTATAAAACGTTAAGCTTACGAAAACTATTCAGCACATTTTGTATCCATTCAGCACCTACGCGCGGGGTTCAACTCCTTGGCTTTAACCGCAATAATTTATCTAATTGATTCGCAAAAGCTTCGCTATCGCGGTGACTCAGCTTATCAGGGCCCGATAACACCAAACCACTCTCACGCAGGGTCTCATTACGGTTGCGAATGGCTAAACATTGCTGCATATTATTCGTCGTATACAAAGTACCACGCGGATTTAAAGCCACCCCACCTTTTTCAACGACTAAACTGGCAAGCGGGATATCGGCCGTAATGACTAAATCACCCGCATCCAAACGCTTGACAATTTCCGCATCGGCAACATCGAAACCACCGCCCACTTGAATACGTTTGATAAACGGCGATTTTGAGGTATTCAAAGCACAATTGGCGACAAAGACAATGGTTGTTTGGGTGCGTATTGCTGCCCGATATAAAATTTCTTTAATCACATTCGGGCAGGCATCAGCATCGACCCAAACCTGCATCAGCTTTTTTCCTCATTCAAAGCCGCGGCAATCGTGTGATCTTTTTTAAGCCATAAGTCATTCAACCAAGCTTGAAAAGACACTCGAAATTCCCGGTCTTCTTCATAATTACCGATTAATTCTGGCGTGATGACAATTTTCTCAACTGAAATAATAATTTTTTTCACTTGGCTGGTATAAACGCCCCACATCGTTTTTGGCGTGCCGACATAGGTAATCGTCACATTAAGAATGCCCGCCACTTGTTCATGTAACAAATTAATCGCTGCCGCCAAACCACCAGCTTTGGGTTTTAATAAATACCGATAAGGCGATTGTTGACACCGCTGTTTTTCAAGGGTGAAACGGGTGCCTTCGATAAAATTATTTAAACTAAAATGCGATTCTTTCAACCGCAAACACGATTGCCGCGTCGCTTCGGTGTCTTTGCCTTTTAAGCGTGGGTTTTTCAATAACATCGATTTACTAAAACGATGCATCGCGGGGAATTCTAAAGCGCGACAAATCCATCCCACCAGCGGCGTATTTAATAACGCTTTTTTAATAAAATAGCGCGATAAACCGGTTCGTTGATAAATCGCTTCTTCCAAGACGGGAATATCGCTCCACGATTGATGGTTAGCGATCACAATATAATTTTTACCAAGCTCGATGCAATCACGCCCCGTGATTTGCCAATCAATGCGCGTTAAATAACGAAGCACCCAATGATTTTGAATCGGCCAACCCAAAGCTACCCAGACAGTTGTATTGCTGAGGTGTTTTTTTAAAGTTTTTCCTGGCACCAGTTTTTGCAAACTGGCCATCACGATCAATCCAATGGCAAACACGACCAATGCCAATAAAGAACAGCCGATCGCTAACAATGAACGGATAATATTAAATAATAAATGCCCTAGTTTCATAAATAAAAATCTCTTAAAATAAATCGACCTCAATCTGACAACCCGATACTTTTTGCGTTGTAGCATCCAGTTCAGTGTATTCGGCTAAGGCGGTTAATGCGGCTAAATCCAAACCATCGGTTTCAGACTCAGGCTCATTGGTGAAAATATTTTTAAAATCCCATAATTTTTTATCCATCAATTGACTGGGTTTGATACTGGTTAAGGCATGCAACATATTGCTGGGAATTTTAGGATTATCCAATGCCAAGCTTTCAATGAGTTTTTTCACTTTCACACGCACTAAATTTTCTTGCGCACCGCATAAATTACACGGAATAATAGGAAATTGTTGCTCTTTGGCAAAGGCGATGATATCTTTTTCTTGGGTATAAACCAGTGGGCGAATCACGATATGCTTTTTATTATCCGACAATAATTTCGGTGGCATACTGCGAATTTCACCACTGTAAAAGATCGACATTAATAAGGTACGAATCAAATCATCACGATGATGACCAAGCGCGATTTTATTAAAGCCATTTTCTTCGGCATAACGGTAAATAATGCCGCGCCGCATGCGTGAACACAGCGAACAATAGGTTTTACCTTCTGGGATTTTTTCTTTGACGGTAGTGTAAGTATCGCGGTGAAAGACTTCAAAGGGGATTTTTCGGCTAGTCAACCATTCCTTTAAGCCCACATCATCCCAGCCGGGTTGGCCTTGATCCAGCGTAAAAGCCATTAACTCGAAGCGATTACCCGAGCGTTTACGGAGCATTTCCAACACGCTTAACATCGTATACGAATCTTTACCACCTGATAAACACACCATCACCCGATCACCCTTACTGATCATATTGAAATCAGCAATGGCTTTACCGGTGTAATGCAATAATTTTTTAGCGGTTTTACTGATATCGGCCATGTTAACTCTTAAGGTTCCAGGGCGATGCCCCGGGTTAAATTCTTGTAGGCTTACAGCCTGATAATGTGGCAATGTTGATGTTAAAAACTATTCGGCGACGGTAAAGCTTTCACCACAACCACAACTGGCGACTTCATGGGGATTTAAAAATTTAAACTGACTGCCTAAACCTTCACGCACATAATCGATGGTCATACCGATCACAAACGGCAAATCTTTGGCTGGGATACAGATGAATACCCCGTCTTCTTGCGGGAAAGCTGTTTCATCAACGCCCGCTTCGTTAACGATACTCAAATCATAAGCTAAACCTGAACAGCCACGTTTTTTTAAGGCAATCCGCAAACCATTACCCGAACCGTTTTCAGTAATTTTTCGCTGTAATTGCGCTAGCGCAACTGGGGTCATGCTAATCGTTGTGAAAGTATTCATCATGCTGCACTCACCGTATGTAATTGCAATTGTGCTGATCCCATGTCGCCCGCCAATAACAACGGTAACACGTCATAGCTGCGTGTCAAAGCACTGTCAATCGCTATTTTACTCGTTAACTCAGGTACACCCAAGACATAATCGATGACATCTTGACCGTGTTGATGCCGTGGATGATCAATGCCAATCCGCAAGCGCCAATAATCGGCAGTCGCGAGTTTGCTATGAATATCGCGTAGTCCATTGTGCCCGCCATGACCGCCACCTTTTTTAAGTTTAGCGACACCGCACGGCAAATCCAATTCATCGTGGGCAACAAGAATCGCTTCAGGGGGGATTTTATAAAAATGGGCCAGCGCTTGCACCGCAGAACCACTAAGGTTCATAAAAGCTTGGGGTTTTAGTAATCGACAACTTCGACCATTGAGTGAAAATTCAGCCACTTGCGCTTTATAACGCGTATCGGTACGAAAGCTTAAGCCTTTTTGGGCAGCGATAAGATCGAGCCACCAAAAACCGGCATTGTGCCGTGTTGCTTGATATTGGGGGCCAGGGTTACCCAGGCCGACAATTAATTGAATAGACATATCTAAAACCGAGCGGGCGGGAATAAACCCCGCCCGTCACAAATTTACTTAACGGCTTCAACTTCACCACGGGGTAATTGAATATTGACCAATGAACGATCATTACCGTGCAGTACATCCATGCTTTCGATGCCTTTTGGCAAGATGACTTGGGATAAATGCAAAGTTTCATCGGCTTTCATCTTACTGACATCGACAGTGATAAACTCTGGCAAATCAGCCGGCTTACAACGAATTTCAATTTCTGTCACTAAGTGAGTGATCACGCCTTTTTGTAAAGCAACGCCAGGAGCGACGTCTTCACCTAAGAAATGCAAAGG